>NZ_WFVX01000054.1:0-7357 GCF_015491435.1 Thermosulfurimonas sp. | reverse complement strand
GGTTCTTCCTGGACGGAACCACCCAGCGGGTAAACATCGACTGGTCCCAGATCCCCACCTCGGGGACCACCGCCGGTACCAGCTTAAATGACACCCGCTATGCCCTGCAGGAGGTTTCCACCCTGCTTGATAGATGGGATGCCCGCAACGAAACCCCCCTGGCCTCCACCGAATATACCTATCGCACCACCCTTACGGTTTATGACTCTCTGGGGACCCCGCATGAGATCACCATCTATTACGATACCACCACCAAGGACAATACCTATGAGTTTCTGGTAACCTGTAACCCCAGCGAGGACCAGAGGGATTTCGTGAGGGACACCGATCCCATGCAGTGGACCACCCAGGAGGGGAGTATCACCGTGAACAAAGATGTTCCTTCGGGAGCCACCTATGCGGCAAGCAAACGCGGGGTCCTGATGTATGGCCGGCTTTCCTTCGACAACCAGGGTAATGTCAAAAATTTTTATGAGACCTACCGCCTGGATGCCAATACCGGGGCTCCGGTAGAGATTGTGGGCACCAACGGCAACCCGGTGCCGGATCCGGTGGATGGATTCAATGCCCTAGGGGCCAATGGTTACCCTCTTCTTATTGCCGATTTTCTGGGTATTGATCTGGTGGATAATTACCCCGCCGGCTCCGAACAGGATCAGGGGGCTAATGCCAAGGCCCTGCAACAGATCGAACTCAACTTCGGTTATTACTACAAGGACTCCTGGCGATCGGAGTCGGTGCGTACTACCCAGTATGCTACCAGTAACTCCACCATCTTTTTCGACCAGAATGGTTTCGGCCCCGGGTCGCTGGAGACGGTATCCGTGGATACCGACGGGGTGATCACCGGACATTACTCCAACGGCCGGGTTATCCCCCTCTGGATGGTGGCGCTGGCCAACTTCAACGCCCCGGAAAAACTGGACAAAGTGGGCGGTAACCTCTATCGGGAGACCACGGGTTCCGGGCCTCCCATTACCGGAAAGCCGCGCACCAACGGCCTGGGCTCCATTGCCCCCAATAGCCTGGAGCAATCCAATGTGGACCTGGGAGAACAGTTCGTGAAGATGATCATCTTCCAGCGGGGTTTCCAGGCCGACGCCCGCATCATCACCGTAACCGACACCATGCTGGACGAGCTCATCAACCTCAAGCGGTAAATTTTCGAATAAATTTTGAAGCATAGAGCGGGTGAGGGGTTTACCTCTCACCCGTTTGTTATTATTCTGAAGGTATGCAGGTGGAAAATCAAAATCTTGAAACCCTGATAGAAAGGATCCTCGAGACCAAGGCCGCCTCCCTTATATCCAAAGCGGTGGAGGACTATATACGCCGCAACGAGGAACGGGCCCGTGAGTTCTCTCTTCTTGAGCGTATCGTGCGGGTGGAGGAAGAGCTAAAAGCCCTGCGGGAGATCCAGCTCTCCCTCCTCCGCGAAATGAATGCCCGCTTCGAGGCCATGGATAAGCGCTTCGAGGCCATGGAAAAGGCCAACCAGCAGCGCTTCGAAGCTATGGAAAAACGCTTCGAGGCGCTTGACAAACGGCTTTCTTTCCTTCAGTGGTTTATGGGCGTCGGTTTCGGTTTTCTGGCTTTTCTTATCACCCTCATCAACTTTCTGCGCTGATCCTCGGTGGCTAAAGGTCGTAAAAAATCCCTAGAAGAAAAAATAAGAGAGGCTTTTAAAAAAGCCGGAAGACCTCTTCTTCTGCGGGAACTCTATCACCTGCTTCATATCCCCAAAACTGAAAGGGCCGCCTTCCGGCGTCTTATAAAACGCATGGTCGGAGAGGGCCTCCTGGTCCATATCAAAGGGCGGCGTTACGGCCTTCCGGAGCACATGCAACTGGTGGCCGGAAGGCTTTCCGTACATCCCGATGGTTACGGTTTCGTAAATCCGGAAGACGAAAACACACCCTCGGTGTTTATTCCTCCGGGGAGGCTCAAGGGGGCGCTGGATGGCGACCTGGTGGTGGCCCGCATAGAACGCCGAACCAAAAAAGGCCCGGAGGGCACGGTCATTCGCATCCTGGAGCGCCGACGCAAGAAGATCGTGGGCTTTTTCTATCGAAGCCGTAGGGTATCTACCGTAATCCCCGAGGACGAACGACTCCCTATCGAGATCCTCATCCCCCCGGACAAGACCCGCGGAGCCGAGGACGGAGACCTGGTGGTGGCGGAGATCACCGATTTTTCTCCCGGACGCCGGATCCCCGAGGGTCGGGTGGTGGAGGTGCTGGGAGATCCGGAGGATCTCGAAACCCAGGCCCGGGCCGTGATCTACAATTACGAGCTCCCCCACCGCTGGAACCGCAGGGTACGGGAAGAACTACGGCAGATCCCCGACACCGTGCGTCCGGAGGATAAAACCGGACGCCGGGATTTAACCCGGGTCCCTCTGGTAACCATCGACGGGGAAAACGCCCGGGATTTCGACGATGCCGTGTGCGTACGGCGCACCCGCACCGGCTACAAGCTCTATGTGGCCATCGCTGACGTCTCCCATTATGTGCTTCCGGGCTCGGCCCTTGACGAGGAGGCCTACCTCCGGGGAACCAGCGTCTATTTCCCGAATATGGTGGTCCCCATGTTCCCGGAAAAACTTTCTAACGGCATCTGTAGCCTCAATCCCCGGGTAGAGCGCCTGGCCATGGCCGTGGAAATAGATTTTGACCGCGAGGGTCGGGTCCGGAAAAGTAGATTCTATCCGGCGGTGATCTTCAGTCACGCCCGTCTCACCTACACCGAGGTCAAGGCCATGCTGGTGGACCGCGACCGGGAGCTCCGGCGGAAATATAAGTCCCTGCTCCGGATGCTTGAGAACGCCGCGGAGCTGGCCATGCTCCTTCGGGAAAGACGACTTTCCCGCGGAAGCATCGACTTTGACCTTCCGGAACCGGAGGTGCGCCTGGATGTTCAGGGTGAGATCACCGACATCGTCCGCCGGGAAAGACACCTCGCCCACTTCCTCATCGAGGAATTCATGATTGCGGCCAACGAGGCCGTGGCCCGATTCCTTGAGGATCGGGGCTACCCCTTTCTTTACCGGGTACACGAAGCCCCTGAGCCACTTAAACTTAAGGAATTCGTGGAATTCGCCCGCACCCTGGGGCTGGATCTAGAGGTTCCCCTGGAGCCCGATCCCTCCTGGGTACAGGAGGTGGTGAGACTTTCCGCGGGGAAACCCTATGCCTATCTGGTAAACATGCTTCTTTTGCGCTCCATGAAACAGGCCCAGTATTCCCCGGAAAACATTGGGCACTTCGGTCTGGCCTCAAACTGTTACTGCCATTTCACCTCTCCCATAAGGCGTTATCCCGACCTGGTGGTCCACCGGGTACTCAAGGCCGCCCTCAGGCGCAAGCGCCCGCCCTACCCTTACGAAAAACTCACCGAGATGGGAAAACACCTCTCTCAGCGGGAACGCACAGCCATGGAGGCCGAGCGCGAGATGTTCGAACGGGTGCAGGTGCGCTTCATGCGGGATCATATCGGAGAGACCTTTACCGGGATCATCTCCGGAGTGACCGCCTTCGGGTTTTTCGTGGAGCTTGAGGAATACTTCGTCTCCGGCCTGGTGCGTCTGGTGGATCTTCACGACGATTATTATTTTCTGGACGAAAAGAACCACCGCCTGGTAGGCCGCCGCACCGGAAAGATCTTTCGCCTGGGCGACTGGGTGCGGGTCAGGGTAAGGGAGGTAAATCTCCGCCGCCGGCAGATCACCTTCGAGCTGGTGGAAAAACTAACCCCCGCCCATTAACTCCAGGGCTTCTTTCGCCAGGGCCCTTACCGGATGCGGGGACAGCCGATTTCCATCATAAAAAAATATCTCTTCCTCGCGGGAAAGCAGAGCCTCAAGCCTGGGAATGATAAACTTTTGTTCCGGAAAGGGAGCCATCCTTCCCAGAGCCCAGGCCGAAAGCCCGGCCACCGCAAAATCTGGGGAGGAAAGAAGGGGTTTTAGGTATTCATGGGCCCGAAACGTAAGTAGCCTCTCCCTCTCTCTTTCCGCAAGGCGCCCTATGCCCCAGGCCACCCCACGCTGGGCCGGAGGATACTCCAGCATGTTTCCATCGGGTCGAAGATAGGAGACCAGGATGGAAGTGTATTCCTCGGAAAGCCTCGGGTGGTGGTAGAGACACTCGGCCATCCCCTCCGGCGCCCCCCAGGCCATGCCCCCGGATTCCTCGTTAAGCATCCACATGAGACGCCGAATCACAACGCGGGCAGCCTCGAGATCCTCCTCGGCGATACGGGCCACCGTGGGACCCAGGGAAAGTATGGCTCGCCAGCGCACCACCTCCTCGCGGTGACAGAAGGCCCCGATGAGGGGACTGACCAGCTTTCGCGGCGGAAAACGCCTCAAGGTCTCAAGGAGCCGCGGGAGGTCCGGGGCCGAAGAAAGGACCTCCCAGACCTCCCGCCGAAAATCCCTTACCCTAGACACCGCAGGCCTCTTTTACTTTGCGGGCAAGAAGCCGCCCCAGTTCCTCGCACTTTGCAAGATCCTCTTTCGTGGGACGATACTTCACCTTGAAGCCCTCATGCACCAGCTCGGTCTTGGTCTCCTCAAAGATCTTGTTCAGATGCTTTACCGCCTCTCCGCTCCAGCCGTAAGAACCGAAGGCCAGCCCCAGCTTCTTGCGAGGACGAAGCCCTTTCATGTAGGTGGTAAAACCGGCCACCGTGGGAAGGAGCCCGTTGTTAAGGGTGGGAGAGCCGAAGGCAATACCCTTCGCCTCCAGCACCTCGGCCATAAGTTCGGTCTCGTCCGAGACCGAAAGCTTGAAGAGTTCCGCCTCCACCCCCTCCTTCACCGCTCCCTCATAAACGGCCCAGGCCATCATCTCCGTGCTCGCCCACATGGTGTCGTAAATCACCAGCACCCGGGGCTTGGCCTCATAACGACTCCACCGGTCGTAGGCCTCGACGATCTCCTTCACATGTCTGCGCCAGATCACCCCGTGGTCCGGGCAGATCATCTCGATCTCAAGGCCCAGGTCCTTAATGGCCTTGAGCACCTTCTGAACCTGAGGCGAAAAAGGGAGCACAATGTTGGCGTAGTACTTGGCCACCTCCTGGAAGAGCTCACAGAAGTTGGCCTCGTCGTCAAAACGGGTGCTGGTGGCATAGTGTTCCCCGAAGGCATCCTGCGAGATGAGAATTTTATCCTCCGGGATGTAGGAGACCATGCTGTCCGGCCAGTGGACCATGGGGGTCTCGATGAATTTTATGGTCCGGGTCCCGGTCTTTAGCTCATCCCCGGTCTTGACCTCCACAAAGGGCCAGTCCTCCCGGTGGAAGTAGCCGATCATCCCCAGACGGGCGTTCCGGGTGCAGAAGATCTTTTCCGGTTTTACGGCCTCCACCACCCGGGCGATGGACCCGCCGTGGTCGGGCTCGATGTGGTTGATCACCAGATAGTCGATCTTCTCCGGATCCCCGATCACCTCCCGGATATGAGTCATCAGGGTCTCAAAGAAACCGGCTTTTACCGTATCAAAGAGCACGGTCTTTTCCGAATCCACCAGAAGATAGGCATTATAGGTGCTTCCCCGATGGGTGGTGTAACCGTGGAAATCGCGCACGTTCCAGTCCACCGCCCCCACCCAGTAGAATCCATCTTTGATTTTCACCGCTCCCATAACTATCCCTCCTTTTTAAAGAAATTCAGATTCCGTTTTCTTTGATCACTCCTCGTAGGGGGAAAATTCGCTCTTGGCTGCTCCGCAGACCGGACAGGTCCAGTCCTCGGGGAGATTCTCAAAGGCTGTTCCCGGAGATAAATTTCGGTCCGGATCCCCCTGAGCCGGATCGTAAATATAGCCGCAAACATTACATTGATATTTTTTCATTATCTTCCCCCCTTAACCTAAATTTTTTAATCTGTGGATGAAGCCCAAAGTCCATGGAGGTTACAGTATTCCCGGGCGGTGACCCTCTCGGCCTCTACGGCAAAAAAGGCCTCCGGGGCCTCACCGGGCTTGAGGAACTGGATATAGGACTTTCCCTCGGCCTGAAGCTCGATCCACTGAATATAGTGTTTCTCTTCCATGGGATGGGGAACGCTTCCCACCCTCACCTTGTAGCCCCCTTCCACCTTTTCGATCACCGGAACATGCTTTTCCACCGCCGCATCCGTAGTTCCGGGTTCGAGTTTTTCCATGGGTTTTCCGCAACAAACCAGCTCGCCGCGACCGGCGTTAAGCACCAAGGCTATGTTTCCACATACATTGCACCTATAAATCCCCAACCTCTCGGCCATCTTAAAACCTCCTTTTGTGGATTTACTATATCAGATATAGTAACTTTTAAACTGGATTTGTCAAGTCCAGATTCAAGAAAGGCTCCGATAGAGTTCCTCCAGCTCCCGGCGCACCTCGGCCAGTATTTCCCTGCAGGAGACCTCTCCGGAATCGTCGCCGCTCAGAACCTTCCTGGCCCCGGAAATGGTATATCCCTTCTCGTATAGAAGATGTTTTATCCGGCGCAGCAACTTTATCTCCTTGGAACCGTAAAAACGACGACCGGCTATGCGACGGGGCCTTAATTGCGGAAATTCCTTCTCCCAGTAACGAATTACATGGGGCTCCACCCCGAGAAGCTCGGAAACCTCGCTGATGGTGTGATAACGGACTCCCTCATTCCTGGGCATGTAAAAGGGCCTTGAGCGTAGGGGCCGGACGGAAGAGCACCTTCCGTGCCCCGGGGATAATAATACTCTCCCCGGTCCTGGGATTGACCCCCCGACGGGGTTTGCGTCGATGCACCCGAAAAACCCCGAAATGATGTATCTTTACCTCCTCTCCCCGCTCAAGTGCGATCTTGATCTCCTCCAGAAGCACATCCACAAAACGATACATACTGCGTTCCGAAAAACCAAACCTTTCGTGGAGCCTCCGGGCCAGATCCCGCTTGGTGACCGTCTTCCTTCCCTTCATCTTTTACCTCGGACGGGCCCTGAAATGGGCCATAATCCTCTCGGAGACCTCCTCCTGAATCCGGTTTACCTCCTCGTCCTTAAGGGTGCGCTCGGGAGAACGATAGAGAAAACGCAGGGTGAGACTCTTTTCTCCTTTGGGAATGGGCTCGCCCCGATATACATCCACCACCTCCACCCTCTCCAGATAAGGAATATCCAGATTCCGGATAAATTGCAAGATCTCTCCGGCCGGCAGCGAATCGGAAATAATGAGGGTAAGATCCCGTGAGGTAGCCGGATAACGGGGCAATTTCCGATAGAGTTTGGGTTTTTCCGGAAGATCCAGCAAGGCCGAAAGATCGATCTCCGCCACCCATACCGGATCGGGAAGCTCGAAGCGGGCCCGAACATAACCCTTGAGCGCCCCGGCCC
>NZ_WFVX01000053.1:0-14356 GCF_015491435.1 Thermosulfurimonas sp. | reverse complement strand
GGGTAGGGGGTGGGGTGGTCTTTGGCCCCAAGCCCCGGAGCTATGCGTTCAAGCTTAACAAGAAGGTGCGGCGGCTGGCGCTCAAAATGGCTCTTTCCAACCGGGTGGCGGTGGGAAATGTATATGTGGTTACGGACTTCGGGCTTGACGAAAGACCCAAGACCAAAAAGATGCTGGAGTTTCTTGATCGTTTCGGGACGCAGAACGCCCTGGTGGTGGTGCCGGAGCGGGACCTGGTGGCGGAGATGAGTGCCCGGAACCTTCCCAAGGTGAAGGTGCTCGCGGTGGAAGGACTTAATGTTTACGATATACTGGATCACGAATATCTCATCCTTAAGCAGGATGCTTTACCCAAAATCGAGGAAAGGTTAAGGAGAGCCCGATGAGTGTGGCCAAGGATCCGCGACAGATTATTTTGGCCCCGGTGATTACGGAAAAATCCATGTGGCTCAAGGAGAAGTACAATCAGGTCACCTTCTGGGTGCATCCCGAGGCCAACAAGATCGAGATCCGCAAGGCGGTGGAGGATCTCTTTAAGGTGAAGGTGGAAAAGGTGCAGACCATGCGGGTGAAGGGTAAGCCCAAGGGCCGGTGGCCGCGAGAGGGGCGCAGGTCGCTCCGCAAGAAGGCCATTGTGAAGCTGGCGCCTGGGCACAGCATAGAATTCTTCGAGACGGTGTGAGGTGAGTCATGCCGATCAAAAAATGTAAGCCGACCTCGCCGGGACGCAGGTTTCAAACCTATCTGGTGGATCCGGAGCTTTCCAAGAAGGATCCGGAGAAATCGCTGGTGGAGCCCTTAAAGAAGACCGGGGGTCGGAACTGTTACGGGCGTATTACCGTACGGCATCGAGGCGGCGGGCACAAACGGCTTTACCGCATCATCGATTTCAAGCGAGACAAAGACGGGGTTCCGGCCAAGGTGGTGGCCCTGGAATATGACCCCAATCGTTCGGCCAATATTGCTCTTCTTCAGTACGCTGACGGGGAGAAGCGGTATATTCTGGCTCCGGTGGGGCTCAAGGTGGGAGACGTGGTGATGAGCGGGGAGAATGTGGAGGTCAAGGTAGGGAACTGTATGCCGCTGAAGAACATTCCGGTGGGTACGGTGGTGCACAATGTGGAGCTTCGGCCGGGCAAGGGCGGGCAGCTGGCCCGGGCCGCCGGGGCCTTTGCCCAGGTGCTGGGTAAGGATGGACACTATGTGCACCTGAGGCTTCCTTCGGGTGAGATCCGGATGGTGCACGAACGTTGTCGGGCCACCATCGGACAGGTAGGGAATCTGGACTGGGAGAATGTGGTCCTGGGTAAGGCCGGGCGTTCGCGCTGGCTGGGAAGGAGACCCCGGGTGCGCGGGGTGGCCATGAATCCGGTGGATCACCCCATGGGCGGTGGAGAGGGGCGCACCCATGGTGGACGTCATCCCTGTTCGCCCTGGGGGCAGCTGGCCAAGGGGCTTAAGACCCGGGGTAAGAAGCCCTCGGATAAGTTCATAATTCGTCGTCGGAAAGGTTAGGGGGTGAATTAGAGATGCCGCGTTCCAAGAAGAAAGGGCCTTTTGTGGATGAGCACCTGATGAAGAAGGTGCTCAAGGCCAAGGAGACCGGAGACAAAAAGGTCATCAAGACCTGGAGTCGGCGTTCCACCATTGTTCCGGAGATGGTGGGGCTTACTTTTGCCGTGCACAATGGGCACAAGTTTATTCCGGTTTATGTGACCGAGAACATGGTGGGGCATAAGCTGGGGGAGTTTGCCCCCACCCGGACCTTTCGCGGGCATGCTGGAGACAAGGGCAAGGTAAAGGGGAAAAAGAGGTAAGGGGTAAGCTATGGAGGCCAGAGCGGTTGCCAGGTATGTGAGGATATCGCCTTACAAGGCGCGGCCGGTGATTGATCTTATTCGGGGCAAGGATGTACAGGAGGCGCTTCAGATTCTGGAGTTTACCCCCAAGAAGGCCGCGCGAATTATAAAGAAGGTGCTGGAAAGCGCTATTGCCAATGCCGAACACAATTACAATATGGATCCGGATCGATTGTATGTGAAGCGGGCCTATGTGGATGAGGGGCCGCGGTGGAAGCGGATCTGGCCGCGGGCCTGGGGTAGGGCCAGCCGGATCCTCAAGCGCACCAGTCATATCACCATTGTGGTGGAAGAAAAGATTTAAGGAGGGAGGGCCTTGGGTCAGAAGGTAAATCCCATAGGGTTGAGGATCGGGATCACGCGAACCTGGGATTCGCGGTGGTTCGGCAAGGGTAAGGAATTTGCTGAAGCGGTAAAGGAAGACTACGAGATTCGTAAGCATATCAAGAGTCGCCTGAAACATGCGGGTATTCCGCGTATCGAGATCGAACGGGCGGCCAACCGGGTGCGGATTATTATTCATTCGGCTCGTCCCGGAATTGTGATCGGGAAAAAGGGTGCGGAGATAGAGAAGTTGAAGCAGGAGCTGGCCCGGATCACCGGGGGTAAGGAGATAGTTATTGATATTGTAGAGGTCAGGCGGCCGGAGCTTGAGGCTCAGCTGGTGGCCGAGAATATTGCCGTGCAGCTGGAGCGGCGGGTGAGTTTTCGGCGGGCCATGAAACGGGCGGTGGCGCTGGCGCTGCGGTTCGGGGCCCAGGGGATCCGGGTGCAGTGCAAGGGGCGACTCGGAGGAGCGGAGATTGCGCGTAAGGAATGGTATCGTGAGGGCCGGGTGCCTCTTCATACCCTGCGGGCGGATATCGATTACGGGTTTGCCGAGGCCCTTACCAAATACGGAGTGATCGGGGTCAAGGTCTGGATCTTTAAGGGTGAGGTCCTGCCGGAAAAGGGCGGGGTCGGAGAGGCCCTGACTATATAGAGAGGGGTTTGAGCCATGCTTTTGCAGCCGAGGAAGGTTAAATATCGGAAGATGCAGAAGGGCCGGGTACGGGGCAAGGCCACCCGGGGATGTGCGGTGGAGTTCGGAGAGTTCGGGCTCAAGGCCCTGGAGGGCGGGTGGCTTACGGCCCAGCAGATCGAGGCCGGCCGTGTGGCCATCGTGCGCTGCGCCCGGAAGGGAGCCAAGATCTGGATCCGGGTCTTTCCGGACAAGCCCATCACCAAGAAGCCGGCCGAAACCCGAATGGGTAAGGGAAAGGGTTCGGTGGAAGGCTGGGTGGCGGTGATCAAGCCCGGGCGGATCATTTACGAGATCGAGGGAGTTCCGGAGGAGGTGGCGCGGGAGGCGCTCCGGCTGGCGGCGGATAAGTTGCCTTTTAAATGTAAAATAGTTTCCCGGGAGGACCGGCTATGAAGGCCAGCGAACTGCGGGAGCTCTCCATACCGGAGCTCAAGGAGAAATTGCGGGAGTTGCGGGAGGAGCTTTTCAACCTGCGATTTCAGAAGACCATTCATCAACTGGAGAATCCCATGCGGATCCGGCAGGTGAAGCGGGATATTGCGCGGGTGCTTACGGTCATCCGGGAAAAAGAACTAAATCTCCGTTAAGAAGGGCGAGCCATGGGGAAGAGAAAGGAATATATCGGGGTGGTGGTCAGTAATAAGATGGATAAAACCGTGGTGGTGATGGTGGAGCGTCTGGTGCAGCATCCTCTGTACAAGAAGTATATAAAGCGCCGGAAGAAATTCATGGCGCACGACGAACACAATGCCTGCGAGATAGGGGATCGGGTCCTGATTGAGGAGACCCGTCCTCTTTCCCGGCACAAACGCTGGCGGGTGAAGAAGATCCTGGAGCGGGCCCCCAAGCTGGAGGCGGCCGGAGCCGAATCTCCGGGGGAGGTTAGTTAGCCATGATTCAGCAGGAAACCATGCTCAATGTGGCGGACAATTCCGGGGCCAAGAAGATCATGTGCATCCGGGTGCTCGGGGGCTCCGGAAGACGTTATGCCCGCATCGGGGATGTAATCGTGGCCTCGGTAAAGGAGGCCCTGCCCAACTCCAAGGTCAAGGAGGGGGATGTGGTGCGGGCGGTGGTGGTGCGCACGCGAAAGGAGCAGCCGCGCAAGGACGGAACCACCATCCGGTTTGAGGAGAATGCGGCGGTGCTCATCAATCAGTACGGGGAGCCCATCGGGACCCGTATTTTCGGGCCGGTGGGGCGTGAGCTCCGGGCCAAGGGATTTATGAAGATAATTTCGCTGGCACCGGAAGTTCTTTAAGGGGAGAGGTTGGGGATGTTTTTCAAGAGAGCCAAAAGAAAGCTTCCGAAACCGCATGAGGCTAAATGTCATATTCGCAAGGGTGACAAGGTGGTGGTGATTGCGGGCAAAGACAGGGGTAAGGTGGGCAAGGTGCTTCAGGTGTTCCCGCGGAAGCAGAGGGCCATTGTGGAGGGAGTGAATATCGTCAAGCGGCACATGAAGCCCACTCCCTACAGCGAGGGTGGGATCGTGGAGAAACCCGCACCCATCCATGTATCCAATCTGATGGTCTTTTGCCCCAAGTGTAACCGTGGGGTCAAGATCGGTCGAAAGTTTCTGGAGGACGGAAGCAAGGTGCGGGTCTGTCGGAAATGCGGCGAGATTATAGAGGCTGAGGAGTAGGACCATGTCCTGGCTTAAGGAATATTATCAGGAGACGGTGGTGCCCCGGTTAAAGGAAAAGTTCGGGTATAAGAATCCTTTTGAGGTGCCGCGCCTGGAGAAGATCTGTGTGAATATGGGTCTGGGGGCGGCGGTGCAGGAGCCGAAGCTGATCGACGAGGCCCTTAAGGAACTGGCCCTTATTACCGGTCAGAAACCGAAGGTATGCCGGGCGCGGAAGTCCATAGCCGCTTTCAAGCTTCGGGCCGGGATGCCTATCGGGGTGATGGTGACCCTGCGTAAGAATCGCATGTACGATTTTCTGGCCCGGCTTATTCACGTGGCCCTTCCGCGGGTAAGGGACTTTCGGGGGCTTCCCCGCCGGGGGTTTGATGGCCGGGGTAACTATACCCTGGGCCTGGACGATCATACCATCTTCCCGGAACTCGATCCCAACGAGGTAGGAAGGGTGAAGGGGATGAATATTACCATTGTGACCTCGGCGGACACCGACGAGGAGGCCTACGAATTGCTCAAACTTCTCGGGGTACCCTTTAGGAGGTAGAGATGCCGCGCAAAGCTCAGCTTTTCAAGAAACCCAAATTCAAGGTCCGGCATCGGAACCGGTGTTCCATTTGCGGGCGACCGCGGGCCTATATCCGCCGGTTCGGGTTGTGCCGGATCTGTTTCCGTCGTCTGGCCTCGGAGGGGAAGATTCCCGGGGTGAGAAAAGCCAGTTGGTAAGGGGTGAGTGACCATGATGACCGATCCCATTGCGGACATGCTAGCCAGAATAAGGAACGCGCTTATGGCGCGGCACAAGACGGTGGAGATTCCGGCTTCCAGGCTTAAGCGGGAGATCGCTCGTATCCTCAAGGAGGAGGGCTACATCGAGGATTATGAGTTTGTGGCTGAAGGGCCGCAGGGGAAGATCGTGATCACCCTCAAGTATGACGAGGAGCGGCGTCCGGTGATTGCCGGTCTCAAGAGGGTGAGCAAACCCGGTCGCCGGGTTTATGCCGGAGTAAAGAAGCTTCCCCGGGTAATGGGGGGGCTGGGTATAGCCATTATCTCCACCTCGCAGGGGATTATGACCGACCACGAGGCCCGCAGGCGGGGCGTGGGCGGAGAGATCCTCTGTGAGGTGTGGTAAAGGGGTGAGAGGTCATGGCGGTAGAATCTCGCATCGGAAGAAGACCGGTTCCCATCCCCAAAGGGGTTAAGGTAGAGATAAAAGAGGGTCGCATTGTGGTGGAGGGCCCCAAGGGTAGGTTGGAAAAGCCCCTTCCTCCCATGGTGGAGATAGAGATCCAGGAGGAGGCGGTACGAGTAAAACCGCAGGAGGTGCGCAAGAAGCTGCAGCGCAAGGCCAAGGCCTTTCAGGGGCTTACCCGGGCCCTGATCAATAACATGGTCATCGGGGTGACCCAGGGCTTTACCAAATCCCTGGACATCATAGGTCTGGGTTACCGGGCCGAGCTCAAGGGGGAGGCCATCGAATTCCATCTGGGGTATTCGCATCCTATCCTCTTCAAGCTTCCTCCGGGGGTTCAGGCCAAGGTGGAGAAGGGGTCCGGGGAGGTTCAGGCTCGGGTGACCCTGGAGGGTATTGATAAAGAGCTGGTGGGGGAGACGGCGGCACGTATTCGCCGGTTGCGTCCACCGGAACCTTACAAGGGTAAGGGCATACGTTATACCGGAGAGCAGATCATTCGTAAGGCCGGTAAGGCCGGTAAGGCCGGGAAATAATCGGGGGGAATAGACCTCCCCGAAGGAGGAAGAGGAATGCTGCGGAGGGAAAGGTTAAAAAAGCTGGAGCGGAGGCTTCGGCGTAAAAAGCGGGTGCGCAAGAAGGTTTTCGGGACTCCGGAGCGTCCGCGTCTTTCGGTCTATCGGAGTGTCAAGCACATTTACGCCCAGATTATCGATGACACCAGGGGGCACACCCTGGTGGCGGCTTCGTCTCTGTCTCCGGAGATCCGGGAGCGCTGGGAGGAGCTGAAGAAGGAAGGGGGCAAGACTGCGGTAGCGCGTGCGGTGGGGGAACTTATCGGGCGCAGGGCGCTGGAGGCCGGGATCCGGAAGGTGGTCTTCGATCGGGGTGGTTTTAAGTATCACGGCCGGGTTAAGGCGCTGGCGGAGGGAGCCCGCAGTGCCGGGCTGGAATTTTAATCTTTCAGGAGGGAGATAGGTGGCCACGGCAAAGGGAACCGAAGAATTGATCGAGAAGATTATTTTTATCAATCGGGTGGCCAAGGTACACAAGGGTGGAAGGCGTTTTCGTTTTTCGGCCATTGTGGTGGTAGGGGATGGTAAGGGCCGGGTAGGTTATGGTCTGGGCAAGGCGCCGGAGGTACCGGACGCTATTCGTAAGGCCCTGGACAAGGCCAAAAAGAACATGATCCAGGTCCCGGTGATTAATGGGACCATTCCGCACGAGATTATCGTGGATTTCGGGGCGGCCAAGGTGTTGCTCAAACCGGGCCGGCCGGGAACCGGGGTGATCGCCGGAAGTACCATCCGAGCCATCATGGATGCGGCCGGGATCCGGGATGTGGTGACCAAGTGTATCGGGAGCACCAATCCTCACAATGTAGTGAAGGCCACTTTTAAGGCACTGGCCAGTCTTCAGAGCCCGGAATATGTGGCCAGGAAACGCGGTTTTACCCTGGAACAACTCCTGGAGAGGATCGGCCATGGGCAGAAAGCTTAGAATTACGCTGGTACGAAGCAAATACGGGTGGTCCAGGAAGCAGCGGGCGACCATAGCCGGTCTGGGTTTGCGCAGGATCGGGCATACGGTGGAGCGTCCGGATAATCCCTGTATCCGGGGGATGATCGAAAAGGTGAAACATCTGGTCAGGGTGGAGGAGATTGATGAGTGAAGAACTGATTACGCTGGCCAATCTCAGACCCTTTGCCGGGTCCAAACATAGGGAGAAACGGGTGGGACGCGGTCCGGGTTCCGGACACGGGAAGACCTCCTGTCGGGGTCAGAAGGGACAGCGGGCGCGGAGCGGCGGCGGGGTGCCTCCCTGGTTCGAGGGTGGGCAGATGCCGCTCATCCGGCGTTTACCCAAGCGAGGGTTCAAGAATCCCTTTCGGGTGGAATACGCGGTGGTAAATGTTCGGGATCTGGCGCGCAGGTTTTCCGCCGGGGAGGTGGTGGATGTGGAGGCCCTGAAACGGGTCGGCCTGGTGAAGGGGCGTGGCGTCAGGGTGAAACTTCTCGGGGACGGGGAGATCGACTTTGCCCTTACCGTACGCGTGCATGCGGTCTCCAAGAGTGCTAAAGAGAAGATAGAGAAGGCCGGCGGAAGGGTGGAGATTATCGAGGACTAGGATGCTCAGGACCTCCGGGGTAGAGAGTTTAGCCAATATACCGGAACTTCGGCGCCGGATTTTCTTTCTGCTGGCGGCGCTGGCGGTTTATCGAATTGCGGTACATGTCCCCACTCCGGGTATAAATGCCGAGGCCCTTCTGGCCCTTTTCAACCGGGCCGGGGGGACCATTTTCGGGTTTATAGACATGTTTTCCGGAGGGGCCCTGCGGCGGCTTTCGGTGTGCGCTCTGGGGATTATGCCCTATATCAGCGCCTCCATTATCCTGGAGCTCCTCACGGTGGTTTATCCCTCGCTCAAGGAGATGCAACGCGAGGGGCCGGAGGGGCGTCGTAAGATAGCCTATTATACCCGTTACCTTACCGTGGCTATATGTCTGGTCCAGGGGTTCGGCATTGCCATCGGCCTGGAGAAGATGACTGCTCCCAACGGAAACCCGGTGGTGATGTTTCCGGGCTGGGGGTTTCGACTCCTCACCATGATTACCCTGACCACGGGTTCCATGTTTCTGGTATGGCTGGGAGAACAGATTACCGAGCACGGGATCGGCAACGGTATCTCCCTGCTGATTTTTGCCGGGATTGTGGCCCGGTTGCCCTCGGCCATCATCCACACCTTCCGTTTCGTGAAGACCGGTGAACTTTCCGGGGCGGTTTTGCTTTTTATCCTGGCCCTGGTGTTCGGGGTGCTGGCCTTTACCTGTTTTATGGAGATGGCGCAACGGCGGATCCCCATTCATTATGCCCGGCGTATGGTGGGGCGTCAGGTGGTGGGGGGGCAGAGCACCTATCTGCCTATCAAGGTGAACACCGCCGGGGTGATTCCTCCTATCTTTGCCTCCTCGGTGCTCATGTTTCCGGCGACGATTTCCACCTTCATGCCCCTGGCCTTCTTTCAGAGCCTTTCGCATTATCTTCGTCCCGGGCAATGGCTTTATGAGATCCTTTATGTCATCCTGATCATCTTCTTCTGCTATTTCTATACCGCCATCATCTTCAATCCCCAGGATGTGGCGGATAATCTTAAAAAGTGGGGTGGTTTTATTCCGGGTATTCGTCCGGGGAGGGCCACGGAGGAGTTTCTGGATCGGGTCCTGAACCGGGTCACCCTGATTGGGGCCATCTATGTGGCGGCGATCTGTGTGCTTCCCACGGTACTCATTGTAAGATTTAACGTTCCCTTTTATTTTGGGGGTACGGCCCTTTTGATTGTGGTAGGTGTGGCCATGGACACCATGGCACAGCTGGAGGCACATCTTCTTACCAGGCGTTATGATAGCCTGGTGAAGGAGGGCCGGCTCAGGCGCCGGCGCTAAATTTAAGAGTAAGGAGGGGGTCATGAACATCGTATTTTTAGGACCGCCTGGGGCGGGGAAGGGGACGCAGGCCAAACGTATTGCGGAAAAGTACGGTATTCCCCAGATTTCCACCGGGGATATGTTCCGGGAGCATCTTTCCAAGGGCACGGAGCTGGGTAAGAAGGCCAAGGAATATATGGACAAGGGGCAGCTGGTGCCGGACGAGATAGTGCTGGGGATGGTGGAAGAGAGGCTTAAACAGCCGGACTGCGAGAAAGGGTTCATTCTGGACGGTTTTCCGCGCACGGTCCCTCAGGCCGAGGCCCTGGACGAGATGCTGGCCAAGTGGGGGAAGAAGATCGACTTTGCCATTGCGATTGAGGTGCCGGATGAGGAGCTGGTCAAACGGCTTACCGGGCGGCGGACTTGCAAGAATTGCGGGATGA
Source organism: Thermosulfurimonas sp. (assembly GCF_015491435.1). Lineage (NCBI taxonomy): Bacteria > Pseudomonadati > Thermodesulfobacteriota > Thermodesulfobacteria > Thermodesulfobacteriales > Thermodesulfobacteriaceae > Thermosulfurimonas > Thermosulfurimonas sp. Next base: position 4,764 of record NZ_WFVX01000053.1, on the reverse strand, counting down.
TGTATCATATCATTTTCAAGCCCCCCAAGGTAGAGGGCAAGTGTGATGCCTGCGGGGGTGAGCTTTATCAGCGGGCCGACGATAATGAAGAAACGGTAAGAAATCGTCTCAAGGTATATCATGAGTCCACGGCTCCCCTTATTGAGTATTATGAAAAGAAGGGTGTGCTCCATCGGATAGACGGCACGGGGAGCATAGACGAAATTTTCGAACGTATAGTAAAGATTCTGGGTTAAGTGCGTAGGGTAGCGACGGTTTCGGCCTCAAGAAGGATAAAACTCAAGGCCCCCTGGGAAATAGAACTTCTCAGGCGGGCCAATGTTATTGTTATGGAGGTGCTTTTGCGGCTGGCGGAGGAGTCCAAACCCGGGGTTTCCACCTGGGATCTGGAGATCCTGGCCGATACCCTGTGTCGCCGGCGGGGTGGGCGTCCGGCCTTTAAGGGGTATCGGGGGTATCCCTATGCCCTCTGTGTATCCATAAACCAGGAGGTCATTCACGGCATGCCCCGGGAGGACAAGGTCCTGCGGGAGGGCGATATTGTAAGTTACGACTTCGGGGTGGAGTATGAGGGGTATATCGGGGATGCGGCGCTTACCGTGGCGGTGGGGAGGGTTTCCGAGCTGGCCGAGAGGCTGATGAAGGTAACCGAGGAGGCGCTTTATCGGGGGATCGAGAAGGCCCGGGTGGGGAACCGGGTTGGAGATATTTCCGCGGCTATTCAGCGTCATGTGGAAGGAAACGGTTTTGCGGTGATACGGGATTTTGTGGGGCATGGAGTGGGGCAGAGTCTGCACGAGCCTCCGGAGGTGCCCAACTTCGGCAAACCGGGAAAGGGGCCCCGGCTCCAGGCCGGGATGGTACTGGCTATTGAGCCTATGGTGGTTACCGGAGATCCCGGGGTGAAGATCCTGGAGGACGGCTGGACGGCGGTGACCCGGGATGGGGGTCTGGCGGCCCATTTTGAGCATTCCGTGGTCATTACCGCCCGGGGGCCGGAAATCCTTTCCAGGATTTAGGGGAGGGGTATGCCTAAAGAAGATCACATTCAGGTAGAGGGTACGGTGGTGGAGGCGCTTCCCAACGCCATGTTTCGGGTGGAACTGGAGACCGGGCACAAGGTGCTGGCCCACATCTCCGGAAAGATGCGCATGCATTATATTCGGATCCTTCCCGGAGATAAGGTAGTGGTGGAGCTTTCTCCTTATGATCTTACCCGGGGAAGGATCGTTTATCGCGGCTCCAAAAAGGATCGAGGAGGCAGGTAAGATGAAGGTTTCGGCGTCGGTGAAGAAGCGTTGTCGGAAGTGTCGGATCATCCGGCGGAAGGGTGTGGTGCGGGTGATCTGTGAAAATCCCCGACACAAACAGCGTCAGGGTTAGGAGGTGAGACGGTGGCCCGGGTTGCAGGAGTAGAGATACCGGACAACAAGCCGGTGGAGATTGCCCTTACCTACATCTATGGGATCGGTCGGACCTCGGCCCAGAAGATCCTGACCAAGGCCGGGGTGGACTGGTTCAAGAAGACGCGGGAGCTCACCGAGGAGGAGCTTACGCGCATTCGGCAGATTATCGAAAGGGAATACAAGGTAGAAGGGGATCTGCGGCGGGAAGTGGCCCAGAACATCCGGCGGCTCATGGATATCGGTTGTTATCGTGGGCTGAGACACAAGATGGGGCTTCCGGTGCGAGGGCAGCGTACCCGTTCTAACGCTCGCACCCGAAAGGGTCCGCGGCCTTCCTCCCTCAGGGGGCGCAAGAAAAAGTAAAGGAGTGAAGAGATATGGCACGCAAGGGGCGCAGGAAGAAAAAGGTCAAAAAGAATGTTCCGGAGGGTATAGCCCATATTCATGCCACCTTCAATAATACCATCGTGACCATTACCGACCGGCAGGGCAATACCATTGCCTGGGCCAGCGGTGGAACAGAGGGCTTCAAGGGTACCCGGAAGGGGACTCCGTATGCGGCGCAGCTTGCGGCCCAGGCGGCGGCCAAGAAGGCCATGGAGCAGGGGATGAAGAAGGTCTGGGTCTATATCAAGGGGCCTGGTCCGGGGCGAGAGGCGGCGCTCAGAGCCCTGCAGGCCGCGGGTCTCAAGATTACCTTTATCCGGGATGTAACCCCCATTCCTCACGACGGTTGTCGTCCACCCAAGAGGCGACGGGTATAAAAACTTAGAGGGAGGAGGTATTAGCCTTGGCCAGATATACGGGACCGAGATGTCGTTTGTGTCGTCGGGAGGGCATGAAGCTCTTCCTGAAAGGGGAACGTTGTTATACCGACAAGTGTGCTTTTGAGCGGCGGAGCTATCCTCCGGGGCAGCACGGGCAGGCCCAGCTGCGGGTAAAGCTTTCGGACTATGGGATCCGGCTGCGGGAGAAGCAGAAGGTAAAACGCATGTACGGGGTCTCGGAGAAGCAATTTCGTCGCTACTTCGAGAAGGCCGTCCGCATGAAGGGGCAGGCCGGACACAACCTGCTTCAGCTTCTGGAGCGACGGCTGGACAATGTGGTTTACCGGCTGGGTTTTGCAGCCTCGCGGGCCCAGGCCCGTCAGATGGTGGCCCACGGCTGGTTTAAGGTGGACGGAAAGACGGTGGATATTCCCTCCTATCTGGTGGATCCGGGAGAGGTGATCGAGCTCAAGGAGAAGTATCGGAATAATCCCCAGGTTCAGGAAAATCTGGAGGCCGTGGCCCGGCGCGGGATCCCGCAGTGGCTGGAACTGGATGCGGAAAACTTCCGGGGCGTGGTCAAGGCCTTGCCGACCAGGGAAGACATCACCATGCCCATCCAGGAAAGCCTGATCGTGGAGTTCTACTCCCGCTAAAAAGAGACCGGGGTGGAGATATGAACACTTTGATAGAAAAGGTAGGGAATGTAGTTTTGATTCGACCTCAGGAGATAAAAGTCCATCGGGACTCGCGTCCACCTTACTACGGAAAGTTTATTATCGAGCCTTTTGAGCGGGGATTCGGTACCACCATAGGGAATGCTTTGCGACGGATATTGCTTTCCTCCATTCCGGGTGCGGCTATTACCGCGGTTCGTATCGAGGGAGCGGCCCATGAGTTTACCAATCTGCCCGGAATCATCGAGGATGTTACCGATATCATCCTCAATCTCAAGGGAGTGCGGTTCCGGTTGAAGGGAGAGGGGCCCTATGTATTTCGCCTGGAAAAACGGGGCGAGGGAGAGGTCAAGGCCGGGGATATTGATACCGAAGGCCTGGCCGAGGTGGTGAATCCCGAGCATCATATCGCCACCCTGAACAAAGATGGGGTGCTTTCCATGGAACTTCAGGTGGAGATGGGGCGGGGATACATTCCGGCGGATTACGACCGTCAGAAACAGAAGATCGGGATTATTCCGGTAGATGCGGTATTTTCTCCCATTGTTCGGGCCAACTTTTCCGTTACCCAGACCCGGGTGGGAAAAAGCAGTGAATTCGATCGGCTGGTGCTGGAGGTCTGGACCGACGGAACCATAGACCCGGAGGAAGCGGTTCGCCGGGCGGCTCATATCCTGCGGGAGCAGCTGATCATCTTCGGAGAGGAAAAAGCGGACCTCGAGGTTCCGAGAGAAGAGGAGCAGGAGAAAAAGGTTCTGGAGGAGTATCTTAACCAACCGGTGGAGACCCTGGAGATTTCCTCCCGTTCTCTTAATTGTCTGCTTAATGCCGGAATCAAATATATCGGCGATCTGGTTACCCGTACCGAAGCGGAGATGCTTCGAATCAAGAATTTCGGGAAGAAATCCCTTGAGGAGATCCGGGATCGTCTCAAACAACTGGGGCTGGACTACGGGATGCCTATAGAATGGCAACCTCCGGAGGAAAAATGAGCCAAAGGAGCGGGCTATGAGACACCGAAAGAGAAGTCGTCGGCTGGTTACCAAATGGGAACATCGAATTTCCCTGATGCGCAATCAGGTTACGGATCTTCTGCGCCACGGGCGTATTACCACCACCCTGGCCAAGGCCAAGGAGTTGCGTCGGGTGGCGGATCGCATGATTACCCTGGCCAAACGGGGGGATCTGGCCTCCCGGCGCCGGGCGCTGGCCTTCATCCGGGACAAGGCAGTAGTAAGGAAACTCTTCGGCGAACTGCGGGAGAAATACATGGATCGTCCCGGGGGTTACACCCGGATCGTGAAGATCGGCCCGCGGCGCGGGGATGCGGCCATGATGGCCATCGTGGAATTGGTGGAGGAGAAGCTTCAGCATAAGCGTTCCAAAAAGAAGATCGAGGCGGAGAGGAAGGCCGAAAAGGAGATTCGCGAGGCTCTGAAGAAGGAAGAGGCGAAAACTTCTGAGGAGCCAAAAGCCGAGGCGGCTCCTTCGGAAGAGGAGACCTCGAGCCCTCAAGTCGAGGACGCATCCTCCGGGGAAGTCTCAAGCGAGGATCAAGCTAAGGTCTCACCCGGGTCTGAAACTTCCAAGGCAGTCTGAGTTTTCTTCCTAACGCCCAAACTCAGCGGCCCGGCATAAGCCGGGTCCGCTGAAGCGATTTGTTAGATATTTAAAATTTTCTTTACTTCTTCCAATGAATATCCAGGTTTATCTTTTTCCTCTTCTTTAGCTTCTCTTAAAGCTTTTAAATCTTCATAATCTTCTGCTATTTCCTTGAGTTTCAAAAACTCTTCATAACTCAGAATAACAAATTCTTTTTTCCCATTTTTTTCTAAAATAATTGGCGCCATAACAATTCCCTCAAAAATTATTTGTAAGCATCTTTTCTGTGAAGAATCCGGTAAATTATTATTT
>NZ_WFVX01000052.1:0-4936 GCF_015491435.1 Thermosulfurimonas sp. | reverse complement strand
TCCGCAGGTGCAAGTAAAGTTTCCGGGCCAGAGCGTGTTTTTAAGGTAAATAAAAAGACGATTTTTTCGGGGCATGGGATCGGGGTCCCGTCGGGGGCCCCGATTTGCAATTTTAAGGGTTGTCCGCCGGCCAAACTATGGTTAAAAGAGGAGAGTCATGGGATGGGGTGACCCGGACCGTATTTTTTATCGTCTGTGCTGGGGGCTTTCCCTGGGAATGGTCTTCCTGGTGCTAGGGATCGGTATCACCCTTTTCTGGGGGAGTCTTCCCAGTCTGAAGGCCTTCGGATGGCATTTTCTGGTCGGTCGGATCTGGGACCCGGTGAACGAGAAGTTCGGGGCCCTTCCCTTCCTGGTGGGCACTCTCATTACTTCCTTCGGGGCCCTCATTCTTACCCTGCCCTTTGCCCTGTCCTCGGGGATCTTTCTGGCCGAGTACGCCCCGCCGCGTGTGGCTGACGCTCTCTCCACGGTGATCGATCTTCTGGCCGGTATTCCCTCGGTGATCTACGGGCTCTGGGCCCTGTTTTACCTGGTCCCCCTGGTACGCTGGGTGGAGATGAAGCTGGGGGTCATTCCCTTCGGGCTGGGGCTTCCCACGGCCTCCCTGGTCCTGGCGGTGATGATCCTTCCCTATGCGGCCTCCATTATCCGGGAGGTCCTGCGGATGGTTCCTCACGAACTCAAGGAAGCGGCCTATGGGCTGGGGGCCACCCGCTGGGAGGTGATCCGGGGAGTATCCATTCCTTACGGTCTTTCGGGGATCGTGGCCGGGCTTCTTCTTTCCCTGGGGCGGGCCTTGGGGGAGACCATGGCCGTGACCATGGTCATAGGCAACCGTTCGGAGATGCCGCGAAGCCCCTGGGATCTGGCCAACACCATGGCCAGCGTGATCGCCAACGAGTTCACCGAAGCCTCCAGGGACATTCACCTTTCGGCCCTGATCGAGATCGGCCTGCTCCTCTTTCTCATCACTCTGGCGGTGAATATCCTGGCCCGGATAATCATCCTCAGGCTTCAGGTGCGATGAGAAGTATTCTCTGGCGCAAATTTAAGGACCGATCGGCTCTGGTGGTAATCACCGTGCTGGCCTTTCTTCCGGCTCTTCCTCTTTTCCATATTCTTTATGGGATCTTCAGGCTGGGACTTCCGGCCTTCTCCTGGAATTTCTTTACCCACCTTCCCACGCCTCCCGGAGAACCGGATGGAGGGGTGGGCAACGCCATTGTGGGGACCCTGATGCTTTCCATGCTGGCTTCGGTCCTGGCCATTCCCGTGGGTATCCTTAGCGGGGTTTATCTTTCCGAATACGCCCGGGGGCGTTTCGGCGAGGTGGTGCGGGTGGCCGCGGATGTGCTCCAGGGGGTTCCCTCCATCGTCCTGGGCATCGTGGGTTACCTCTGGCTGGTCAGGCCTATGGGACATTTTTCGGCCCTTTCCGGGGCGGTGGCCCTTTCCCTGATGATGCTTCCGGTGATCGTGCGTTCCACCGAGGAGATTCTGCGTATGCTTCCCTATACCCTGAGGGAGGCCTCCCTGAGTCTGGGGGTGAATTACTGGCGCACGGTCATAAAGGTCCTCATCCCCACCGGATTGGTGGGGATTACCACCGGAATTCTGGTGGCCCTATCCCGGATTATGGGAGAGACGGCACCGCTTCTTTTTACCGCCTTCGGGAACCCCTTCTGGAATTTTAATCCCCTGCAACCGGTAGATGCCCTGCCTCTTACGGTTTTCAAATATGCCATCAGTCCCTATCAGGACTGGATCCGTCAGGCCTGGGGGGCCAGTGCGGTTTTGACCCTTATGGTCCTGGGGCTGAATCTGATCTCCAGGATTCTGGCCAGGAGGCTCTCCGGAGATGGGAAATAAGGAAACCATTGTGGACCCCCGGGGTCCCATCATCTTCGATATTCGTAATCTGTGGGCGTATTACGGGGAGAAACCCGCGGTGAAGGGGGTTACCTGCAAGATCCCCGAGAAGCGGGTCACCGCGATCATGGGGCCCTCGGGATGCGGAAAGACCACCTTTATCCGCTGTCTTAACCGGCTGCACGAACTCTCTCCCGGAGCCAGAGTGGAGGGAGAGATCTTTCTGCGGGGCAAGAACATCCTGGAGATAGATCCGGTGGTGGTAAGACGCCGGGTGGGGATGGTATTTCAGAAACCCAATCCCTTCCCCACCATGACCATCTACGACAACGTACTGGCCGGGTACAAACTTCTGGGGATCAGGTTGCGGCGGGAGGAAGCCGATCGCCTGGTGGAGGAGGCCCTGCGCAAGGCCGCTCTCTGGGACGAGGTGAAGGACAGCCTCCACAAGCGGGGTACTTATCTTTCCGGGGGCCAGCAGCAGAGGCTATGCATTGCCCGGGCGCTGGCGGTAAAACCCGAGGTGCTTCTCATGGACGAGCCCACCTCGGCCCTAGACCCCAAGTCCACGGCCAAGATCGAAGAGCTGGTGGTGGAGCTGAAAAAGACCGTGACCATCGTGATCGTGACCCACAACATCGCCCAGGCCGGTCGGGTCTCCGACTACGCCGCTTTCTTTTATCTGGGGGAACTGGTGGAGTTCGGTCCCACCTCCCAGCTCTTTACCGTGCCGCGGGACAAGCGCACCGAGGAATTCCTGAAGGGGAAGTTCGGATGATGAAGGCCTTCTGGGTGACCCTGGTGACCGTATTTCTTGCCGAGCTGGGCGATAAGACCCAGCTTGCGGCCCTTATGCTCGCGGCCCGTGAGAAGCGGTTTCTTCCGGTGTTTGCCGGGGCGGCGCTGGCCCTGGTACTGGCCTCGGCCGTGGGGGTGGCTGCCGGACGCTTCCTGGGGGATCTCCTTCCGGTAAAACTCCTGCGCCTTCTCTCCGGCACCATCTTTATCCTTCTGGGGATATTTATGCTATGGGGAAAGATCTAGGGCTCACCGAGCTTGAAAAGCACCTGGTGGATATCCTTTCCGCCGAGGGAATTCCCCTCACGGAAAGACCCTACCTTGCCCTCGCCGAGCGCCTGGGAGTCACCGAGGAGGAGGTCCTCTCCGCGGTAAAGGGGCTTCTTGAAAAGAAGATCATCCGCAGGCTTTCGGCCCTGATCCGGCACAATCTTTCTGGATACGAGGGAAACGCCATGGTGGCCTGGAGGGTGCCCGAGGAACGGGTTGAGGAGGTGGGGGAGAGCCTCGCCTCAAGGCCCTTTATCACCCACTGCTATCTTCGTCGGACCTATCCCGACTGGCCTTATAATCTTTACACCATGATCCATGCCGAGACCGAGGAGGCCTGTCGGAGGCTTGCGGAGGAGCTTTCCCGGGAACTTGATCTTCCGGACTATGAGATACTTTTTACGGAAAAAGAGATCGTCCGCCGCACAAGAAGGTACTTTTCGTGATGGGTATCTCTACCGAAAGGAAGAGGAGATACATGGAACTGGTGGGAGAGGCCCTCTCCCGGGCCTTTCCCGAGGCAGACATCGTGTTTTTCGGCTCGCTGGTGGAGGGGGATTTTTCCGAAAGACTTTCGGACATCGATGTGGCCCTTTATCTGGGCCGGCCCCTGGAGGACCGGGAGTACGGAAGGCTCCTCAAGGTCCTTGAGGAGGAGATTCCCCTTCTTCGCCGGGTGGAGGTGGTGGATCTCGCCCGGGTAAAGGACCGGGAATTCTTGCGCCGTATCATAGAGAGAGGCCACCTGTGGAAAGGCTCCAGCGCAAGGTTGAAAAACTTGATCGAGCGGTAAGAAAACTCAAGGAAGTGCTTTCCGGGAACCCCTGGGAGGTTCCGGAAGAGGTGCTTTGCGAGCTTCGGGTGAAGCGCTTTGAGTATGCCTTTGAGGCCCTGTGGCAGGCGGCCATGGCCTTTCTCAGGGAACGAGGCCTTGAGTGTGCCTCACCCCGTTCCTGTTTCGAGGGCCTTTTGCTCGAGGGGGTGGTCTCGGCGGAGGAGGAAGAAACCCTGGTAAGGATTTTGCGTATGCGCAACACCCTGGTTCATGTATATGATGAGGAGGAGGCGCGAAAGCTTGCCGAAGAGATCGCCCGGGGATCCTATGCGTCCCTGATGGAAAGGATACTCCGAGAGCTTAAAAAATTCGCCTATAAGGAGGCTTAGGATGGCGGGGATCAAGTCCAGGGTTTATTTTTCCGAGGCGGTAAAGGTCATTCCCGGAGGGGTGAACAGTCCGGTTCGGGCCTGCAAGAGCGTGGGGGCGGACCCCATCTTCTTTGAACGAGGCGAGGGGGCCTATCTCGTGGACGTGGATGGCCGGCGCTATATCGACTATGTAGCTTCCTGGGGGCCACTCATCCTGGGGCATGCCCATCCGGAGGTGGTGGCCGCGGTAAAGGCTGCGGCCGAGGGCGGAACCAGTTTCGGGGCCCCCACCTGGGCGGAGGTGGAGCTGGCGCGGCTTATCTGTGAGTGCGTGCCCTCCATAGAGAAGGTGCGCCTGGTGAACTCTGGCACCGAGGCCACCATGAGTGCGGTGAGGCTGGCCCGGGGATATACCGGACGAAAGAAGATCGTTAAGTTCGACGGCTGCTATCACGGCCATGCCGACTCCTTCCTGGTTAAGGCCGGATCCGGAGTGGCCACCCTCGGGATTCCCGGAAGTCCCGGGGTGCCGGAGGAGATCGTGGCCCACACCATAAGCCTTCCCTATAACGATCTTTCCGCGGTGAAGGAGTGTTTCGAGAAGATGGGCTCGGAGATCGCCGCGGTGATCGTGGAACCCATCGCCGGGAACATGGGGGTGGTGCCGCCAGAGCCGGGGTTCCTTGAAGGCCTAAGGGAGATTACGCAAAAACACGGGGCCCTTCTCATCTTTGATGAGGTGATCACCGGATTCCGGGTAGGACTTTCCGGGGCCCAGGGGCTTTACGGGGTGGAACCGGATCTCACCTGTCTGGGGAAGATCATCGGCGGGGGCCTTCCGGTGGGGGCC
>NZ_WFVX01000051.1:0-6628 GCF_015491435.1 Thermosulfurimonas sp. | reverse complement strand
TTATATTAAAGGGTAAAATAAAATTAAATAAAGAGCATTTTAAAGGGGGGCTTGCGCCCCCCCTTTAAAAGGTGGTGAAGAGGTGGAAAAGCTAAAACTTACTAAGCAGTGGCCGTGGCCACTCCCACCTCTTTCTCTTCCTTGGTAGAAGTATGCAGGGCCGTTCCCATGCGGGAAATAAAGGCCAGACCCGCGATCGCCGGAATAATGGCAAACGGGCCCAGCACCATAAAAGCTACTAACCCAAGGACAACCAGGATCAACTCTTTTAACCCCTTCATGACAACCTCCTTAAACCTTTATTTACTCCTTTAATAACAAGCCCGAAGGGACTTGTCAATACCAAACCAAAACTTCCTTTAAATATGGAAATTGAAAATTCCAGTTTAAGGGAAATATATCGACGACCAATAAATATGATTGGTAATATAAAAATCGGAAAAACAAAAGAAAATAAAAAGTAAAGCAGGGAAACTTTAATAAGCAAAATAAAAAGAAATGGGAGGCCACCTTTCATGGAATAAAGGATAAAACGGTGTGTTTATCTATCTGGTGAAAGATCCAAAGAGAAAATAAGACTGGAAAAATTATTACCAGAACGGATCCGGAGTAACGACGAAAAATTCGGGCAAAGGTCCACATGGACCAGCATTCCAGAGCGAAGGGAGGGAAGCCCAGATAGCCGGGAAGGGGCATCTCGAAGAGTTTTACCCGCATAAGCCAGGCCCAGGGGAGGGTATAGACCCACTTGGTGCCGGCCCAGTAATTCCACGATTCCCAGAAAAGGCCGCAGAGCAGACCGGCGAGAAGTAGCAGGAACGGACGCCGAAAAGACCCCTCCTCCAGATCGTAAAGCAGGGAATCCTCTCGAGCCAGGAGATAATTGATCGGCTCCAGGAGCAAAAAGGCCCATACCCAGACCAGAGAAAAAAAGTAGTGGGGATAGGCCACCGGCAGGATCAGAGTCAGAATACCCAGGAGGGTGAGCAGGGGAAAGGTTCGGGCGGGATCACCTAAGGGCCTGAGGGAATATCGGCCCGGAAGCACCCTTTCCAGTAGATCGTAGGTCTCAAAGATACCGGGAAGAACGGTGGCAAAGGCCAGAGTATATCCTAACCAGCGCAAAAATATGGACGATGGAACATTGATATAGGACCAATTCTTAAGAAAAAGGTTGAACCACTCAAAGATGAGCCAGAAGAAGACCGAGGTGGCACATAGGGCGGCAAACCCTCGCGGGGAAGAGGTAAGGCGGGATGTTCCCCGGAGTTTGAGGTTGAGCCAGTCGGCAAAAAGGATGTAGCTCCACCAGGCGAAAAGATAGAACCAGGTCTTCAGGAAGGGGCAGCCCTGGAGGAGCCCCCACCAGGCTCCCGCAAAGACCAGGACCGCTCCGGGGCCATAGATACGCTTGAGGAACCCTGTCATGCCCATTTTCTAAGTCTAAAGGTCCGGCGACGGGGAGACAAGCCGAGGGATCTTTATTTTACATAATATCCATTATCGGACATAGGTAACGGGGCTATCCCCAAAGTAACAAAACTTTCCTCCCTAAGGATTGACTCGGGCTTAAAAATATTCTAATAAAAAATTAATGCCCCTGAAATTTCTGTTTCTCTTTCTCCTGGTGGGTATCGTGCTCTATTTTTTCTACCGTCGCTTTGCGACCGGAGTTACCGTTTCCACCGAATCCACCGAAAATCGGTCCGAGACCCTTACCGATTACTCCTCCCTCCCGGGCCAGGAGTCCGGAACAGCCCCTGTATCCCCGCGGGAGGTCATCTCTTACGACCTCACTCGCTACTCCTGGGGCGCGGCCCCGGCCCAGGCGGAGGCAGAAAAAATCCTCCGGGATTTCCTTAAAGACGTTCCGCCTCCCCGAACCATCTCCCCCAGGCTGGAAGAACTCCTCAGCAATCCGGAATCCAACGTCCAGGAGATCGCCCGGATGGTCTCGCTGGACCCTCTTCTTACCGCGCAGATCCTTAAGGTGGCCAACTCGGCCTATTTCCGCCCCTCCGGAGCCCCCCGGATCAATTCCGTTCACCGGGCCATTATCCTCCTGGGATACAATTATCTGCGCGTGCTGCTACTGGAATACTTCCTCCGCAGGACCTTGGAAAAATGCACCTCCCTCCCTCCGCAGGAATTCTTAAAAATCTGGAAGCATTCCATCGAGGTATCCGCCATTCTGGGAAGCATCGCCCTTGCCCGCCGCTACGATGTAGGAGTCTATACCACCGCGGGTATCCTTCACGATATAGGAAAATTCTTCCTCCCTCTCTTTCCGTCCTCGCAGGAGTTTTCTTTCAGCCAGGGAGAGGAAGACCTGCCTCCCCTCAAGGAGGAGGAAATCCGTTACGGATTCGGCCATACTCTTCTCGGCAAACTGGTCGTTAAGACCTGGGATCTTCCCCCGGAGATAGAGGCCGCGGTGGGCTACCATCATCCGGTATCCAGGCTCGAGTTCCTGGATCTCCCTCCAGAGAGCCGAAAGATAGCCGCCTGGGTAACCCTGGCCGATCACCTGGCCCATCTTTACGGACGCTTCGGCGGAGACTATGTCTATGAGGTTCCCGGGTGGGTATATACCTTCCTGGGCCTCAAGTCTCCGGAAGGCCTGATCACCCGGGAACTCCTCTGGGGCCTTAAAAGGGCCTCCTCCCTGGCCGAGGCCCTTTAGGAGAGCTTCTCCAGTCTTACCGCCGCCACCTTATACTCCGGAGTGTGTACCTTCACGTCCATTCCCGCACTGGTGATCGTATTGGTCAGGGGATCCAGGAAATGAAAATCCATAAAGAGGGTTCCCACCGGCACCCGGGAGGTTACATGGACCCGGGCCACAATTTCTCCCCTGCGGCTGACGATCCGGACCTGATCCCGCTCCCTGAGTCTGAGACGTCGGGCATCCCGGGGATTCATCTCCACCAGCTCCTCCGGCAGAAGTTCCATCAGCCCTTCCACCCTTCGGGTCATGGAACCGCAGTTGTAGTGAAATAATCTGCGGCCGGTGATGAGAAGAAAGGGATAAACCTCGTCCGGTTCCTCCTCCGGAGGCCAGTACCGGGGGATGGCAAAACGGGCCTTGCCGGTGGGGGTGGCAAAATTCTGTTCGAACATGATCCCGGTTCCGGGATGATCCTCGTGAGGCACCGGCCAGCAGAGTCCCTGCTCCTCCAGACGCTCGTAGGTGATCCCGGCAAAGGTCGGCATAAGACGGCGCATCTCCTCGAAGATGTCCCTCGGCGAACGGTAGCTCATGGAATAACCCATGCGTTTGGCTATCTCCACCAGGATTTCCCAATCCGAGGGCAGATCCGCCGGGGGATCCACCAGTTTGCGAATCCTCTGAACCCGTCTCTCACCGTTGTCCGTGGTCCCCTCTTTCTCGAACAGGCAGGCCACCGGAAAAACCACATGGGCGAACTCTCCGGTTTTGGGAAAGAAGATGTCGTGAACCACCACCAGATCCAGGTTGATCAGGGCCTGGTGTACCATCTTGAGATTGGCGTGGGTCTGGGCCACGTCGTAGCCCACGATGTAAAGAGCCCGCAGGTTTCCGGAAAGGGCTTCCTGATACATCCGGGGTTCGGTGAGCCCCGGTCTCTGGGGAAGGGGGCGTCCCCAGACTTCCTCAAACTTCTTGCGCACCAGAGGGTCTTCTATCTTCTGATAGCCCGGAAGAACATAGGGAAGGGCCCCCATGTCGCAGGCCCCCTGGACGTTGTTCTGTCCTCGCAGGGGCATGGCTCCGGTCCCCGGACGCCCCACGTGCCCGCAGAGGAGGGCCAGATTGGCCAGAGCCATTACCCCGTAACTTCCACTGCGGTGTTCAGCCACCCCCAGCCCCCAGAAGATGAGGGCCCTTTCGGCCCGGGCATAAAGTCGGGCCACCTGTTCGATATAATCCTTGCGAATTCCCGTGATCCTCTCCACCCGTTCCAGAGGCCATTCGGTGAGGATATAGCGGGCGTAAGCCTCGAAATCCTCGGTGCGTTCCCGAATAAACTCCTCCCGGTAAAGGCCGTCTCGAAGGATCACATGGGCTATACCGTTGGCCAGGGCCACGTTGGACCCCGGACGCAGCGGAAGCCACAGGTCCGCAAGCGAGGCCAGTTCCGTCTTCCGGGGATCCACCACCACTAGCTTCAGCCCCCGGGAGAGGGCGTCTTTTATCTTGTAGGACACTATGGGATGGGCCTCCGAGGGATTGGCTCCCCATAAGATCAGAAGATCGGTTCGATATACCTCGTCGAAGGTTCCTGTGGCCGCGCCGGATCCGAAGGTGGCCGCGAGACCCGCGACCGAAGGAGCATGTCAGACGCGGGCTGGGTTATCCACGTTATGGGTCCCGATCACCGCCCGGGCGAATTTCTGAGCGATAAAGGTCTCCTCGTTGGTGGTTCGGGCCGAACACAGGACCCCGATGCTATCCGGACCGTAACGCTCCCGGATCTCCAGAAGTCTTTCCGCTACAAATTCAAAGGCCTCCTCCCAGGAGACCTCCCGGAAAGGCTGCCCCCGGTCCCTTCGAAGCAGGGGCTTTTTCAACCGATCCGGATGACGGTAACAGGTGTAACCGAAACGTCCCTTTACACACAAACGCCCGTAATTGGGGGGCACTGGCGCTCCGGTCACCTCCAGGATGGTTCCGTTCTTGACCCTGGCCAGGAGGTTACAACCGGTACCGCAATAGGGACACACCGTGCGTATCTCCCGTACCTCATTCCGGGAAAAGGGCACCGTGGAGTCCTTGCGGGTCAGAGCCCCGGTGGGACAGGCATCCACACAGGCCCCACAGGAGACGCAGTGCTCGGTAAAATTAAAGTGTATTTCTTCCTCCGGAGTCCCCTGGGCGTAAATCTTCAATTCCAGCCCTTCGTGCTGACAGCTTCGCACACACCGGAAACATCCCACGCATTTGTTGGGATCCACCTCTATAAAGGGATGTTCGGTCTGGAGGGGATATTTGGCCCGCACCCTTCCCCGGGCCGGTACATTTTCGCGTATCAGGATCTCCCTGAAGGTGCATTTATGAAAACCCAGACACCCGCATTTAAGACACCTTTCCGCCTCCCTGCGGGCGGCCTCCTCCGAAAGGGTCCCCACCACCTCCTGGAAATCCTCCTTGCGTTCCTGGGCCGGACGTTCCGCCGGTTTTTCGCGGGGAACCTGCGGGAACTGGGCGTAAAACTCCAGATCCATGTCTTCAGGGCGTCTCCCCCGGTTGAAATCGAACTTGACCGTGGGAAGGGTCTTTTCTTTTTTGATTCCCATAAGATAGGCATGGATGGCTTCGGCGGCCTTTCTTCCGGAGGCCACCGCCTGGATCACGGTCTTGGGGCCGGAAACAAAATCTCCCCCGGCGAAGATTCCGGGGATATTGGTGGCCAGGGTATTGCTTTGAACCTTGAGTTGTCCGGTGGGGGTAACCGCCAGCCGGGCTTCCAGTTCCCCGAAGGTCCTGAATTCGGTAAAGGATTCCTCACCCCAGGCCCGAACCACCCAGTCAAAGTTCCTTATCTCCCTGGTGTCCTCAAGGGGCATGATGCGCCGGGCCTTGGTCTTGGGATCGGGTTCGGAAAGCACGGTTCGAGCGATCTCCACCCGGAAGGCCTGGCCATTGCGCTCGATACGCAGAGGGATGGCCATGAGGAAGAGCTTTACCCCTTCGGCCTCGGCGGCGCGAATCTCCCTCTGGGGGGCCGGCATCTCCACCCGGGAACGGGGATAGATGAGAGTGACCTCGGCCCCCAGCCGCACCAGGGAACGGGCCGTATCCACCGCCGTGTAGCCTCCTCCCATGACCAGGATCTGCTGGCCCTTGCGGATGGGGATCTCCTCTCCCTTTTTCAGGCGATAGAGAAGGTCCAGACCGGAAAGACTGTTCTCTTCTCCCGGGATCTGGTGTTCCCTCTCCTTGAAGGCTCCCACCGCCAGGAACACGGCCTGATATCCCTCGGCCAGAAGATCCTTAAGGGTGAAATCCCTGCCCCAGGCCTGACCGGTGCGCAGCTCTATGCCCAGGGAAAGCAGTTGTTCGATCTCCCGGCGCAGGACCTCCCGGGGGATCTTGAACTCCGGAAGGACCCAGCGGGGCATCCCTCCGGCCTCGGATTCCTTTTCCAGGATGGTTACCTGGTGGCCCTTAAGCCGGAGATAATAGGCTGCGGTGAGTCCGGCCGGCCCGGCCCCCACGATGGCCACCCTTTTTCCGGTGGGAGGAGCCATCTCCACCCGGATGCCGCCACGCTCAAGGCCCCAGTCGGCCACAAACCGCTTGAGGTCGTTTATGGCCACCGGGGCATCCACCAGGGCCCGCCGACAGCGAGGTTCACAGAAACGGGGACATACCCTTCCCACCAGGGCCGGCAGAGGCAACCTCTCCTTGATCAGGGAAAGGGCCGCCGCATATTCCCCCCGGGCGATAAGAGCCACATACCCCTGAATGTTTAATCCTCCCGGGCAGGGTTGGCTGCACGGAGCCCGGCAGTCTCCGTAATGATTGGCTACCAGGGTTTCCAGAATCCTGCGTCGGGCCTCCTTGACCGGATCCGAATCGGTGCAGACCCGCCACCCCTCCCTTACCGGCGTGGTGCAGGCCCGAACCAGCCCCTCCCCCTCGACC
>NZ_WFVX01000050.1:0-14899 GCF_015491435.1 Thermosulfurimonas sp. | reverse complement strand
GACTTTAGACAGAGGCGCTTCGAACCGTCCTTTGTAAATACCCTCAGGCATTCTTTTTCGGGCTTGATCAACCACCCCCTGGATACCTTCTCCACCCTTCCTGCCCCCTCAATGCGGAGAGCCCCCTCTTGAATATCCTTTATTAAAATCCACGAACCAAACTGAATATATTGCACCCCGCTAGGACTCCGGGAAAGAGGTACCCGGGATCGTGAAGTACATCCCAAGAAAAATACTAGAATAAAAATAAAAAAATAATAAGTCTTAACTCTTAATTTCATAACTTCACAGCGGAGGAAATTTCCATGATAGGTAAGATAACCGAAATCACTATGTAAGCTACCACCAGGCCTATAATAAGGATGGTGAGGGGCTCAAGCCATTTCAAAGTTCGTTCAATAATATAGTCTGCCTCCCTTATCAGGATCTCGGAGGCATTATGCAACATTTCCGGAAGGGTTCCGGTTTCCTCCCCGATGGCTACCAGTTCGGAGAGAAATTCCGGTACGAATCCGTACCTCCGGAGATGTCCGCTAAGGGTTTGGCCTTCCTCCAGATACTTAATAACTTCCCCTAGGGATTCTCTTACATAAAAGTTCTGGCAACTGTTGCTCCCGGTAGCCACGGCCCGGGGAAGGACCACTCCGGATTCAAGAAGAAGGGCGGTGGTATAACTCCACCTGGAAAGGTCAAAGTAAAGCCAGAGAGTCCCTGCCACCGGTATTTTCAGGATGAATCGATGGAGCTCGCGCCAACCCCTTTTCTTAACCCATCCTACTCCCAAAAGCAGCCCCACCGGAAGCCCCAGCAAAAGAAACCACCACAGAAATTTAGCCCCCCAGAGAAGAACTCTGGTGAAAAAAGGCAAATCTCTTCCGAAACTAAGAAGGATCTTCCTCAGTTGGGGAACGATAAATTCCAGAATCACGATTACCGAGAGGATACTGAATCCTATGACCAAGGCAGGATAAATCAGAGACCCGGTAACCCGGGCTCCAAATTCTTCCATACGGGCCAGAAGATCCGAAGCCCTGGAGAAAATTTTCTCCAGATTTTCTCCGGTTTGGGCCGCAATCAACATTTCGCAGACAAATTCCGGGAAAAGGTTACTTCCTCGAAAGGCCTGCACCAGATCCTCGCCACTTTCTATTCTTTTTTTAACTTCCAGGATTCTCCGAGAGTCCTCTGATTTCCGGCGCGAAAGGAGTTCCAGGGCCCTGGGCAAGGGAAGACCGCTCTTAAGAAGTACAGAAAGTTCCTTCAAAAGGAGGTGAGAACCGGAGGACCTCATTCTTTCTCCGTAACTGCCAGCAATTCCGAGGAGGTAGTAAGACCGGCGAGAACCTTCTCCAGGGCATCCTGTCGCAAGGTCTTAAAGTTCCTTTTCAGGGCCTCGTTTCGGATTTCTGTGGCATTAGGGGTAGTTAAAATCAGATTCTTCAACTTTTCATCCAGTTCAAGCACTTCGAAAATACCGATTCGCCCCCTATAGCCCGTGCCCAGACACTCTTCGCACCCTCGGCCCCGGTAGAATTCAACCTCGGAATTTTCCGGAAGACCCAGGGCCTTTAATTCTTCCGGTGCTGGAGGATAGGGCTCGCGACAGTGGGGACATATCCTTCGAACCAGGCGTTGAGCAATGACTCCTTCCAGCGAAGAAGCTATGAGATAAGGCTCAATACCCATGTCCACCAGGCGGGTTATGGCGGTGGGGGCATCGTTGGTATGAAGGGTGGAGAGCACCAGATGGCCGGTAAGGGCCGCATGCACGGCAATCTCCGCGGTTTCGGTATCCCGGATCTCGCCCACCAGGATAACGTCCGGATCCTGGCGCAGGATGGAGCGCAGCCCCGTAGCAAAAGTAAGCCCCACCTTGGGGTTGACCTGCACCTGACCGATTCCGTTTATTTGGTATTCCACCGGATCCTCAATGGTGATGATATTTTTGTAAGGATAGAGTTCCCGCACCAGAAGCAACATGGCATAAAGGGTGGTGGATTTCCCCGCCCCTGTAGGACCGGTGGCCAGCACCAGCCCGTAAGGTTTCCGGGCCAGACGTTCCAGTTTGTGGTAATCTTCTTCGGATAACCCCAGTTCCCCCAGCGTAAGCAGTCGATTACTCTGTTCCAGAAGCCTGAGAACCACACGTTCTCCAAAAATGGTAGGAAGCACCGAAACCCGGATATCAAGCTCCCGCTCCCCTATCCTTATACGCATGCGCCCGTCCTGGGGAACCAGTTTTTCCGCCACGTTCAGGTTGGCCATGACTTTTATGCGGGCTACCACCTGAGGATAAAGTTGCATGGGGAAGCGGCGATATTCATGAAGCACCCCGTCCAGGCGCAAACGGATGAGTGCCTCCTTTTCCCCGGGATCAAAGTGGATATCCGAAGCTCCCGCCCGAGAGGCCCGAATGAGGGCCAGGTTTATGAGGTTAACTACCGGGGCCTCGGAGTACTGGTGAAGAAGATCAAGGGTGCGCTGTCTTTCTCCTTCCCCTCCCTCTTCCGAAAGGCTGACCTCGGATCCTTCCGAAAGCAAACGCCCGAGCCTTTCTGAAAATTCCTCCGGACTGATTTTACAAAATCGAACCGGCCTCTGAAGAAGGAACCTCACCTCCTCTAGAACTTCTTCCGGAGTATGCTCCGTAAAATAAAGGCAGGGCTCACCCCCTTCCCAATCGAGAATCACCCGGCGTTTCTGAAAATAAGCCGCACTAAAAACCGAACCCTCCGCCATGCCCTACCCTTCCGGATCTCTCCAGACAATACACCGGGCCTCGGGTCCTAGAAACACCGCCCGGTTTACTTCGCGCCCCAAGGCTTCATTTAGCAACCCTTTTTACCGGGTATTTTAGCATACCGAACGCCCCTGGTCGCTCACAAAATCGCCTTTAAGGCCCCTATGATCGAGGAAGATACCGCTTAAGGATAAAAGGAAGGGAAAAGCCGAAGAGATTAGCTCTCTAAGTGGGCCGGGCAGGATTCGAACCTGCGACTCCTGGCTTAAAAGGCCAGTACTCTGCCAGCTGAGTTACCGGCCCACCAGGTTAAAGGTAACTTTACCCCCCAAACCTGTCAAGAATTATTCAGGGTTTTTTTTATCGTCCGATATACCAGACTAAAAACCTCTTCGAAGGAGGCCGGGGAACACCGCCCCATCTCAATAAACTTGATGACTATCTCCTTGGTGGCTCTAAGAATAGCTTCCTCCTCCCCGCTTAAGCGCCTGCCTCCACCCTTCCCGTTATAAGACGTATCTGACCTGGACATTCCACCGCACCCTTAAGCCGGAATCAAACGCTTAGGTAAGTTAACTTCAACCCTTCCCTAAGTCAAGCAAAATCCGGCCCCTTTCCGGGAACCATAATTCCGAATATTACGAAAATTAGCCCAGAGAAATCTCCAACTCCCGGATCTCAAAGAGGTGCATAAGGACCGGTTTAGCGTAGAACACTAAATAAGATCGAAATTTTTGAACAAAAACCCAACCCGGAATAAGGCCGGGGAAGCCCCGCTCATCGTTCTACCCTCTCTACCCCAAAAAACCTTCAAACACCTCCCCGTTAACCTCAACGCGCTGGAATATTTCACCTTAAAGAAATTTTTTCCAGAAGGCAAGTCGGCAAAATGTAGTCCATGTTCAAAATTTGTCGTCTTTTCGGTTGACGACTTTGTAGTCCTTTTGTAGTCTTTTTGTAGTCTAGGCCTCTATCTCAGGGGGTGAAGAAAAACGACTCCGGGAAGACGGGACCTCTGGCCCATACTCTCCATCGCCGCTTACGACTGCTGGCTCTTCGCCTTTCCCTTGCAGGGCTACTTTTTTCTCCGCCTGAACGGGCCCCAAAGTTTTCCCTGGTTCCTGCTTCCCCACACCCTGGGGCTTTTCCTTTTCGGCCTCCTGGGATACCGCATAAATTTCTCCCGGGTCTCTCTCACGGCCGGGATAATTACCACCCTGGTTACCGCTATCTATCCCTTCCTCGGCCCTCTCCAGAACATCTTTCTCCTCCTTTTGGGCCTCACCTCGGCCCTTCTGGCGATCAGAATAGGTTGTCTGCTGCGCTCCTGCTCCCATCCGGTGATGGCCGCAGCCCGGGGCCTGGCCCTGGGAAATATATTCCTGGCTCTCTTTCTCTGGATAGACCCGCCCCAGAAAATACTTTTCCCCTTTCTGGGCCTCCTGCTCCTGGCTCAAATTCCCGCCCCCTTCCATCCGCAACAAAAAGAACCCCTCCGCGACCTCCTAGCTTACCTGCCTTTTATTTTTATCTTTTATCTCCTTATCGGTACCTTCTATGTATGTCTCATGCCCTTTTACGTCCGGTTTTCCTATTTCCAGGGCCTCGAACTCTTTTTCTATCTGGGGGCCGTCCTTCTGGCTGCTTTACTCTTTCACCAAAAGCGAGATTACCCGCTGGCCATCGGAGTGGGAATGGGGGTCTTTGCGGTGGCCTTTCTACATGACTTTAATCGCCTTACCAGCAATCTGGCCATGTACGCCGTACAGGCTGCAGCCGGTTTCATGGATATCTTCTGCCTGGGACTTTTTCTTCAAGGACGAGACGTAATCCGGCGCTTCGGTCTCGGTGCCGGATGCATGCTCGCCGGTCCTACAGTAGGACTACCCCTTCTTTACGCACAAAGATGGCCCCTTTTTATGTGTACAGGCGGAAATCTGGTGCT
The DNA here is from genome assembly GCF_015491435.1 of Thermosulfurimonas sp. Lineage (NCBI taxonomy): Bacteria > Pseudomonadati > Thermodesulfobacteriota > Thermodesulfobacteria > Thermodesulfobacteriales > Thermodesulfobacteriaceae > Thermosulfurimonas > Thermosulfurimonas sp. The sequence goes on along the minus strand of NZ_WFVX01000050.1, from coordinate 10,214 downwards.
GGGAATAGGTCTCATCCTCTTTTATTTTGTACAAAGCACCCTTAGTCGCAAATCCTCTGAAAGTATCTCCAGCGCCCCCGATTCTCCATCACCCCCTGAAGAGCAGGAAACCCATCTGGCCGAAGTATGTCGTAGCCTGGGGGCCCCGCGTGAGATTTTTTCCTATCGGGAATGGGAAATCCTTAAACTGGCCGTTTCCGGTAAAGCCATCCGAGAAATCGCTTCTCTGCTTCACCTTTCCGAATCTTCGGTAAAAACCTACCTTCAGCGCATCTATCGCAAGCTCGGAGTTTCGTCCAAGGCCGAACTCCTGCGCAAACTGGCCCGCGCAGGAGGGGTGGCCCCGGAAGACCACCCCTCCCCGTAGGCTATTCCAATGCAGCTATACCAGGGAGTTTTTTGCCCTCCAGAAACTCCAGAAAGGCCCCTCCACCGGTGGAAAGATAGGAGAAAGCGCGAGCCACCCCCGCCCGTTTAATAGCCGCCAGGGTATCACCGCCTCCGGCCAGAGTCAGGGCGTTCTCCGCAGCTATGGCCCGCGCCAGACCCACCGTGCCATAAGCGAAGGCCGGGTTCTCAAAAAGACCCATCGGACCGTTCCAGATAATTGTCCCGGCTCCAGAAAGGGCCTCCGCAAAAAGGATCAGGGTTTCCTCTCCTATATCGTAGGCCGCTTTGTCCGCCGGGACAGCCTCCACCGGAACCTCCTCTCCCCCCTCCGCTTTTTCGTCCTCGGCTACCACCAGATCCACAGGCAGATAGACCTTGACCCCGCGCTCTCCAGAAGCCAGCAGTATCTCCCGGGCCAGTTCGATCTCGCTTTCGTCCACCAGGGAACGCCCCAGAGAAAACCCCTCGGCTGTAAGAAAGGTATTGGCCATGGCCCCTCCGATGAGCAACTTGTCCACCCGGCGCAGGAGATTACGCAACACCTCTATCTTTCCGGAGATCTTGGCCCCGCCTATAACCGCCACCAGCGGACGTTCCGGAGCATCCAGGGCCTGGGAGAGGTAATCTATCTCCCGGGCCAGCTGAAATCCCGCGGCCTTTTCCTTCATTCGTTCCGGCACTCCCACTACCGAGGCATGGGCCCGATGGCTCACCGAAAACGCATCGTTTACGTACACCTCGGCCAGGGCCGCCAGAGAAGCCGCAAACTCCGGATCATTTTTGGTCTCTCCGGCGTGAAAACGCAAGTTCTCCAGCAACAAAACCTGCCCGGGTTCCAGTTCCGAAACCGCCTTTTCCACCTCCGGCCCCACACAGTCCTCCACAAACCGCACCTCTTCCCCCAGCAATTCGGAAAGCCTTTCCCCCACCGGACGCAGCGAAAACTCGGGCTTGCGCTCTCCTTTGGGACGCCCGAGATGGGAACAAAGAATTATCCTGGCCCCCTTTTCTTTGAGATAGCGCAGGGTGGAAAGACTGGCCCGAATCCGGGTGTCATCCCTCACCCGTCCTTCCGACAGGGGTACGTTATAGTCCACCCGTACCAGGACCCTCTTTCCAGAAACCTCCAGTTGATCTATACGACGCATGCCCCCCTCCTTATTAAAGCATCTTTTCGGCAATATGGACGGTCAGATGCCCCAGCATATTTACATAGGATCCGAATTCGTTGTCGTACCATCCGTAAATCACCGCCTGGGTAACCGGCACCTCCACATGGGCACAGGAAAGCCCCTTTACCTCCTCCGGCGAAAGCCCTTTGCAGGCCTTGGAAAGGTCCACCCGGGCCAGGGCGGTACGGGTATGAGTCTCCGCACCCTCGATAATGGCCGCAGCCTGAGGATAGCCGATGATATCCGTAGAAACGTTCTGTTTCATGGTAAATACCAGATAGGGTTTATACGGGCCTTCAGCAGCCTTCTCATAGATACCGTTAATGACCTCCCGGGTAATCCGGTTCTCCAGGCTCTCGTCCTGGAGGTTTACCACCAGGACGATAAGACTCCCGGTAACCGTGGGCACCCGCACACTTTCGGCCATGAAACCGATACGCTTCATTTCGGGAATAACCAGAGCCAGGGCCTCGGCCGCTCCGGTGGTGGTGAGAATAATGTTGTTGAAGATGCTCCGGGTCTTGCGCAGATCCTTGGCCCCGCTCTTGGGAGGCCGATCCAGCACGGACTGGGAATTGGTCACCGCATGTACCGTAACCATAGAAGCGGAAAGGATGCGATCCGCCCCGAAATGATCCAGCAGAGGCTTTACCATGTAGGAAAGGCAGGTAGTGGTGCAGGAAGCCGCCGAGATCACTCGGTGTTTTTCCGGGCGATAGTCTTCGGTATTGATCCCATAAACCACGGTAACGGAATCCTCCGGAAACCCCTTTTCCTTGTCTTTGAGCTTGAAAGGGGCCGAAAGAATCACCTTTTCCGCCCCGGCGGCCAGATGTCCCCGCAGCGCCCCTTTGGGGTCGTCCGGTTCGGCCTGGGGATCACGAAAGACCCCGGTGGTATCCACTACCAGGCGAACCCCCTCCTCCTTCCACTTGATTTCTTTGGGATTGCGTGCCTCCCTCAGGACCTTCACCGGCACCCCGTCAATGGTCATGGTGCCTTCCTTGTCGTTGAGGTTTTCAATGACCCGCCCCCCTCGATATCCGTGAAGATAGGTGGAAAGGTGGCCGTAAGTGCTGTCTTTTTCGATATAGGAAGCCAGATCCTCCAGCGAGCGCCCCACCTCCCGGCCAGTGTTGACCACGATTTCGGAGAAATATTTGCGTGCCACGTGGTGCCAAAGGGTGAGTTTCCCGATACGTCCTAGCCCGTTAATGCCTAGTTTCATTGTCCCCTCCTTTCTTCTTTGAGATATTTGGTGGGCTCCGGAGCCCTTATACCCCCTATCTTAAGGACCCACCACCTCCTTCACCGGGTGTTTACCCAGATACACATTTCCCTTCAACCCATCAATGCTGATCCAGTCTCCCAGCCGAACGGTGTACCCGTTGAAGCGGGCCCTTTTGTTTTCCTCGTCGATAGCCATTACCTCACACCCCACCACACAGGTCTTCCCCAGACGCGAAGCCACGATGGCTGCGTGCGAGGTCTGTCCTCCCCGAGCCGTAAGCAACCCGTCGGCCTGACTGATTTCTTTAATATCGTCCGGCACGGTATCGTAACGCAGGAGGATCAACGGAGCCTCCGGATCCTCCTGACGCATACGTCTGATATCCTCCAGATCAAAAACCACCCGCCCGGAAAGGGCTCCCCCGGCTACTCCTATCCCCTTGCCCAGAAAGTATCGGCTCAATTCCTCGGGATGCTCGAATACCTGGACCCGGGGACGTTCCTCCTGGGTGACCATGTCCCGCACCTGGAGGATATAGAGATCCTCCCTTCTCGGCCCCTCGAAGGTGAATTCCATCTCCTGATGGGACCATTTCTTTTCATACACCAGATGCTGAGCAATATCAAAAAGGGCCTGATAGATCTCGGGAAAGGCCTCTTCCAGAGAAGGCCCCTCACGACCCTCCCTTTTACGCTGCTCGATGGAGATGGGATAGGTATTTACCAGCCCCGAAACGATGTCCTCCCCCTGATTGCCGGGGGTATAATCTCCCCAAAGGGCCAGCCGAGAGAGCTTTCCGTAGGGAGGTGCGGTAAAAACCACCCCGGTGCCGGAACGAACTCCCAGGTTGCCGAAGGTCATGGTCTGTACAATAACCGCTGTGCCCCAGTCTTCGGAAATGCCCATGATCTCCCGATAAACCCGGGCCTTCTTGGCCTCCCAGGAAGCAAAAACCAGTTCCACCGCCCGGGCCAGCTGTTCCCAGGGATCATCGGGCAGAGAGATACCATATTTTTCGATCATTTTGCGATAAAGCAAGGCCAGCTCTTTCATCTCCTCACCGGAGAATTCCCGCTTCTTCTTGACTCCGTAAAGCCGTTTGTGTGAGCGCATCAGCTGGTTAAAAAGTTCCCGCTCCAGGCCATGGGCCATGGCCCAGCTCTGCACGAAACGACGATAGGTATCCCAGGCAAACCAGAGGTTCCCGGTCTTTTCCGCCAGGCCCTCCACTATCTCCGGATTGAGCCCCAGATTGAGGATGGTGGACATCATTCCCGGAAGAGAAATGGCAGCCCCGCTGCGCACGGAAAGAAGAAGCGGGTTTTCCGGGGACCCGAAACGGCGCCCTACCCGCTCCTCCAGGAGATGGACCCTTTCCCGGATCCGATCCATAAGATCCAGATAAGCCTGCCTATACTTGGATATTACCGGATAGCAACGATAGACCTCGGTGGTCAGAACAAAACCCGGCGGAACCGGCAGTTTCTCTTCCACCAGCAGCAGGAGATTATAGGCCTTGTTGCCCAGATGGATGAGGTCCCTGGCCAGAGGATTGGGATGATAGAGGTCGCAAAGAGCCCGATCCGGATCATAGCTCATAAGCAGATCCAGATCCCGCGGTTCCAGAAGCTCCCTTTGCTTGAGCAGGGTCTGATAGATTCGCAGGACGAAATTGTCCAGAGGTTGAAGCACGAAGGAGGAAGCCACCAGCTCCCGGGTAAAGGTCTCCGTAACCCGGTGGATGAATTCCCCCTCGGACAGCCCGGAGGTACCCCGCCGATAGCGGGGCAGAAGCCTGCGGCGCCCCATCTGCCGCAGGATAATCCCCAGGTTTTCCACGTGCGGACTGATGTAATAGGTCTTGATGATGTGGCGCACCCCTTCGAGCAGCCCCCGGAAGATGTCCAGATACTGCGTATAGGTAAAACAACGCATCTTGAGGGAGTTTTCCAGGAGCTGGAGATAGATATCGAATTTCTTGGAGCTTATCCCCTCCACCGCCAGCCCCTGGCGGAAGAGCTTGAGATACTTGAGTACGGTAAAGAAAGTGGCCCGGGTAATGAAGGGAAAATCGAAACTCTGCACCAGCTCCTCGAACCAGTTGCGAGCCAGATTCTCCAGACGAAAGGAAAGCCCCAGGGCGTCGAACTTCTTCTCGTGATAGCGACCGTACATGGAGGGAATGTCCGCCGCAATGTGACGCTTGAGGTAAATATCCTCCCGGGGAGCAAACTTCTGCGGCGAAAGGATGATATTGTCCTTTAAGTATTGAAGATAATCCAGCAATTTTTTGAGACGTTTATCCAAACGAGGCTCTGAAAGCCCGGCCAGGAGGTCGTCTATTCCCTCAAAGCCCCACTGCCGCGCTTCCTCCAGGTATTCCCGCAGGTCCTCCGGAGATAAGCTGTATTTCTGTTTTTCCAGACGGTACATCTCGTAAAGGAGCTGAACCCGGCGCTTCTCCTTTTCCGAGACCGGTGCCCGGGAGAGGATATCCTGTATCTCCTCCGGGGAGAACCGGAGTAATTCCTCGGCTTCCCGGATCTTAAGGGTCTCGAAAAGGTGCCTTACCGCCCGATGTGCTTCGCTCGTAAGGGGGTCAGAGGGGTCCAGCCCCTCCCACAGCTCCTTGGGAATAAAGGGTTTGAGGGGTTTTTTGTCCAGGGTAAGCCAGTAGCGAAATATAGCCGCGATAAAATCCAGAATCAGATTGGAACTTTCCACATGACTCTGTTTGCGCAGAAAGTGGATAAGGGGATCCTTACGCTGATGCAGTTCGTCGATCTCGGTGGAAACATCCCGCAGACGACCCTCGGCCCCGATCTCATTAAAATAAATGGGCAATAACCGGCAGAACTGACGCACCAGATTATAGACCGGGGCTATATCCGCATTGAGCAAACGGGAGACGTCCTTCTGGAAAAGATCCGTATCCCGGATACAGGTTCCGGCCAGAGTGAGGTTGATAATAAGGGCCGAAAGGAGGGTGACACACCACTTGGGATTGCGCTCGAAGATCTCCAGCCATACCCGCACATTGAGAAGATGGGCCGGATTACAGATAACATGCCACTCCTGATCCACCCCCTGGATCTCGGGGTACTGGAAACCGAATTTAATCACCTCTTCCACGAATATTTCCGCCAGATGCGGATCTTCCCGGTCCAGGATCTCAAAGCCCAGATTCTTGATGCACTGGAGGGCCGTCCAGGGAAAAAGCCGGACCTTCTTCTTGAGGAGCTCAAAGGTGCGTACCACCAGGCTATCCAGATGTTCCCGGGTCTCGGAACGGATAAGCGAAACCAGGCTGTGATTGATCTCCCGCAGGATCTCTTCGTGAATAAGGGCCAGGGCCGGATGTTCGGCCATCTTAAAAAGAAAAAGCAGCTTCAGATCCTCCGGCCCCTCTTTCTTACTGGAAAGGGCCTCCAGCTGGGCCGGAATGCTTCGAAAACTCCGGATAAGGTCCAGATGATCGGGCAAGGCAAGCAACTCCGACCAGGAAGGATCCTGGTCCAGGGCCTTCAGGTATCTCCGCAGGGTCCGATGGGAGATGGGTTCCACCAGTTCCCGGTAGGCCTTTACCTGCGGAAAATAACGGGCCGGATCCGGAGCCCTCAGCCAGAAGCGATAGGTGGCCTCCAGAGAGCGGAGGACCAGCGACCTCAGGGCCTCGGGCGGAGGAAGGGGAGAAAGATGCAGATATTTTTCCGCCAGACGTTTGAAGGAATAATAACTCTCGAGAAAGGTCTCCCAGTGTTCCTCGGGGAGCCTTTCCAGGGCCTCAAAGACCCCCTCGAACACCGGAAGGTAGCGCGGCCAGTCCTCTTCTTTCAGGACCTCGAAGGTCTTCTCCAGGACCGAAAACAGCCCCTCGCCGGACTGAGCCCAGAATTCTTTCTTTTTCTCTCCAAAGCCCCAGAAGAATATATCCGTAATCACCCACAGGGCCCTCGGGCCCTGTGCATGATTTACAATGATCCGCAGGTTCTTCAGGGCAAAGGAACGTAAATCGGAGAGGACCAGACGCAGGTTCCGGTAGGGATGATAGGCCTCTTTCAAAAGCTCTTCGGCCTGCTTTTCCAGCCCCCGATACCCCGCAACCGCCTCCACCAGAACCAGATGCTGCTCGTCCGGGCGGATATCCGTAACCGCGGTCTCCGCCAGGTTGGCCAGCAGGGCCTTGGAGGTATAGGCCGGCATCTTAGCTCTCGCGGGAGTGCATATAAAGGATTAAGTCCAGAACCCGGTTGGAATACCCCCATTCGTTGTCGTACCAGGCCAGCACCTTGACCAGGGTCCCCTCGATCACCTTGGTGGATAGACCATCTACAATAGAGGAATGAGGATCGCCCAGAAGATCACAGGAAACCAGCGGCTCCTCGATATAGCGCAGATAACGGCTCTGGGCCTCCTGGAAAGCCCGATTCACCTCCGGAACCGTGGTCTCCTTTTCCACCACCACGGTAAGATCCACCAGGGACACATCCGGGGTGGGAACTCGGATGGCCATACCATCGATCTTCCCCTGAAGTTCCGGGATCACCCGCCCTACCGCCACCGCGGCCCCGGTTTTGGTGGGAATCATGTTCAGGGCCGCGGCCCGGGCCCGACGGAGATCCTTGTGGGGCAAATCCAGCAAACGCTGATCGTTGGTATAGGCATGCACCGTGGTCATCAGGGCCTGTTTGATCCCGAAACGATCCAGCAGAACCTTAAGCACCGGGGCCAGACAGTTGGTGGTGCAGGAGGCATTGGAAACCACCCGGTGCTTGGTGGGATCATATTCGTATTCATTTACCCCCATAACCACGGTGAGATCCTCGTTTTTGGCCGGAGCGGTAATGATCACCCGCCGGGCTCCCCCCTCGAAGTGCCCCCGGGCCAGATTGGCATCGGTAAAACGTCCGGTGGACTCCACCACATATTCCACGTCCACCTCCCGCCAGGGAATGGCCGAGGGTTCCCTTTCCTGGAAGACCCGGATCTCCCGCCCGTCCACATAGAGTTGATTATTCTCCGCCCGCACCTCGTGGGGAAAGATGCCGAATACGGAATCATATTTCAAAAGATGGGCCAGGGTAGCCGCATCCGTGAGGTCGTTGATGGCCACGATCTCGATATCCTTGAATTCAGGATACTTATAAGCCGCCCGCAGAATCGCCCGCCCGATCCGTCCAAAACCATTAATACCTATACGGATTCCCATCTTATCCTCCCTTATTTGTGGATTTTCTTCTCCAATCTGGATATATGGTAAGATCTCTTCCGGCCCCGTCAAGGAACGCTCCATGAGCAGGGCATCCCCGGGGGAATAAAACCCCGGCCGTACCCCCACCACCCGGAATCCCCACTTGGCATAAAGGGCCAGGGCGGCTTCGTTTCCTGCCTCCACTTCCAGGGTAGCCCTGACAGCCCCCCTCGTCCGGGCCCAGCGCAGCCCCTCCCGCAGGAGGGCCTCTCCGAGCCCCTTCCGTCTCCAGGACGGAGATACCGCTATCCGGGCCACCTGAAGTTCGTCGGCAATGAGCCAGAAGCAGCCGTATCCCAGAACCTTTCCTCCCGCCTCGGCTACCACCATCCGAGCGTACGGCTTCTCGAATTCCCGCAGGATCTGTTCCTTACTCCAGGGGCGAGAAAAAGAGACCCTTTCTATCCGCAGGAGATCCGCAAGATCCTTGCGACAGGTCGAACGGAGGACGAATCTCATTCAATTCTCGAAGAAATCCGCAGAACGGACGATGGACTTCCTCCCGGCCTCGGCCACCAGAGCCGCCAGTTCCCGGGGAGGGAGATCACGATGCTGCAGGGCCTTGATGAGCATGGGAAGATTAACCCCGCATACCACCTCCACCTGCCCCTCCTGCAGAAAAGCCAGCCCCAGATTGGAAGGGGTGCCCCCGAAAAGGTCGGTAAGGATCAAGACCCCCTGACCCTGATCGGCTGCGGAAATGGCCTCTTCGATGCGTTTGCGGATGTCTTCCGGAGGATCATCCGGGGTAATATCCACCGGGATGGCCACCCCGTCTTCCTCCAGGATGAATCCGGCCACCTTGACCAGTTCGTGAGCCAGATTCCCGTGGGCCAGGACCAGGATCCCGGTCATACTTTCTCCTTTTCCAGATCTCTATGGGTAATCAATACCTCATAGCCGCTTTCCTTCAGCATCTCGGCCAGGGCCTCCACCACTGCCACGGATCGATGCCGCCCGCCGGTACACCCCACGGCCACCACCACATAAGCCCTTCCTTCTTTTTCATAATACGGAATGACCAGATTTAAAAGCTCCCGCGTATATTCCAGAAATTTCTGCCCCTGGGAATTATCCAGCACATAGACCTGTACCCTTCTTTCCCGACCGGAAAATGGCCTCAATTCAGGCACAAAATAGGGGTTGGGCAGGAAACGGATATCGAACACAAAGTGGGCCTCAGGGGGCAGGCCGTATTTGAACCCGAAGGAAAGGAGGTGCACGGTGGGAAGACGAAGGGACTTTCGGCCTCCGTAGCGGCGCAGGATCTCCGCCCTTAATTGATAGAGGTTGAAACGGGAGGTATCCAGGATCATGGTGGCCCGTTCCCGAAGAGGGGCCAGGATCTGGTTTTCCTTCTCCAGGGCCTCGCGCAGGGAAACCCCCCGGGCCAGAGGATGGGGCCTTCGGGTCTGGCTGAAACGATAGATGAGTACCTCCAGGGAGGCGGTAAGAAAAAGGACCTCGAAGGCATAACCCTCCTCGGAAAGCCTGTTCCATAATCTTTCGAAGTTTTCCGGATCCAGGCCGGAGCGTACATCCATCACCACCGCCACCCTGGAAACCCCGGCGCGCTCCTGAACCTCCAGGAGGGGCAGAAGAAGTTCCGGCGGAAGATTATCGATGCAGAAAAAACCCAGATCCTCAAAGGCCTTGAGGGCCGTACTCTTTCCGGACCCGGACAACCCGGAAATGATCACCAGTTCGGGCTTGGCCTTAGAATTCACGTTCGTAACGTTGAATTATTTCTATTATCTCCTCCCGACTGTGAGCGGAAAGAAGGGCCTCCCGGAACTCGCCGTATTTCAGCAGGCGGGCCAGGTAGGACAGACAGCGCAGATAGGCCTCGCAGGCCTCCTCCGGGGCCAGAACGGTGAAGATGAGATAAACCGGCTGGCCATCCGGGCTGTCGAACTCGATCCCTCCCGGAGAGCGGGCTACACTGACGTAAAGGCGCGGCAGAAGGGGAATACGGGCATGGGGGAGGGCCACCCCTTCCCCCAGCGCCGTAGATCCCAGGCGTTCGCGTTCGGTAAGAGCCTGCTCTATGCGTTCGACCGGGATACCGACCTCCTCGGCCAGGATTCGGCTCAGGTCGTGAAAAAACGACCACTTGTCCCGGGCGCTTACCTCCGGGAGGATACCCCGAGTACAGAGCAAGTGACTCAGT
>NZ_WFVX01000049.1:0-5901 GCF_015491435.1 Thermosulfurimonas sp. | reverse complement strand
GCTCGGAGATGTGTATAAGAGACAGCCTACGGGGAGTTCATTCGGGATCCGGGGGTGGCCCGGGGGGTGGAGTTTTTGAAAAGGGGCTTTCCGGTGGTGGTGTTGCGCACCTTCTCCAAGGCTTACGGCCTGGCCGGACTCCGGGTGGGATACGGTCTGATGCCCGAGGATCTGGCCCGCATTCTGAACGCCATCCGTCAGCCCTTCAATGTGAATCTCCTGGCCCAGGTGGCGGCTCGCGCGGCTCTCTCGGATCACGATCATCTCCGTCGTACCCAGGAGATTACCTGGCAGGGGCTGGATTATCTGACCGGGGAGCTTTCCCGGCTGGGCTTGAAACCCCTCCCCTCCCAGAGCAATTTTCTTTTTGTGGAATGCGGCCGGCCGGCGGAGTCCCTTTATCAGGCCCTGCTCCGGGAGGGACTTATAGTGCGGTCCATGGAGGCTTACGGTTTTCCGGAGGCGTTGAGGATCTCGGTGGGGCTTCCCGAGGAGAATCGAGCGCTGGTGGAGGCCCTGGAAAGGATCCTGCGCAAGGAGCGAGCATGAAGGAACGGCCCCGGGTAATCACCATCGACGGTCCGGCCGGTAGCGGGAAGACCACCGTGGCCCGGATGCTGGCCCGTCACCTGGGCTACGGGTTGCTCGAATCCGGCACCCTGTACCGGGCCCTCACCTGGCTCCTGGTGACGCAGGCCCCGGAGGCCCTTTCCGGCGAGGATCCAGCCCGCATCCTGGATAGGATTCAGGAACACCTCCCCCGCTTCTCCTTCGAGCTGGGATCGGAGGGCCTGCGGATAAGCTTCGGTTCCCGCCGGTTGCAGGAGGAGCTGCGTCTTCCGGAAGTAGAAAGACGGGTTTCCACGGTGGCGGCCATCCCGGAGGTGAGGAAACTGGTGAACGACATCCTTCAACGTCTGGCTCAGAAAGGGCCGGTGGTGGCCGAGGGAAGGGATATGGGTTCGGTGGTTTTTCCCGAGGCCCCTTACAAGTTTTTTCTTTCCGCTTCGCCGGAGGTTCGGGCCCGCAGGAGATATCTGGAATGGAGGGCCAAGGGGATCCCCGTTTCCGAGGAGGAGGTCCTGCGGGACATCAAGGCCCGGGACGAGAAGGATTCCTCCCGCTCCACCGCTCCCCTGAGCATACCCGAGGGGGCCATCGTTATCGACACCTCCAATCTCTCCCCCCAGGAGGTCCTCCAGGTCATCCTGAGGGAGCTTTTCGCGTCCCACCCTTGAAGGCTCCCCTCATCTCTGGTATAAGCAGCAACAAGAGTTCTATAGTCTTGGAGGAGGCCAAAATGGTGGAAGGGCAGGAAACCGAAACTTTTGAAGAATTACTCAAATCCGAAGCCGAACCCCGTTTCTTGCGGCGGGGCTCCATTATAGAAGGGACCATCCTCACCATTAACCCGGACTGGACCTTTGTGGATATAGGCTACAAGTCCGAAGGGCTCATCCCCACGGCGGAATTCCGGCGGGCCGATGGTTCTCTGAGGGTTAAGGAGGGCGATCGAATCGAGGCTCTGGTGGAGCGGATCAGGGGCGAGGACGGTCTGGTGAGGCTGTCCTTTGCCAAGCTTCTGGAAAACCGGGCCTGGGAACGTATTCTTAAGGCGCAGAAGGAAGGAGAGGCACTGGAGGCCTATGTGATTGAGCCCATCAAGGGCGGGTTTGCGGTGGAAATAGAAGGGGTGCGGGCCTTTCTCCCCTTTTCGCACGCCTATCTGGAGCGTCCGGCGGATCCCAACCAGATCGTAGGGCAGAACATAAAGGTGGAGGTGATCTCGGCCTCCCGAAAGCGCAATAATGTGGTGGTTTCGCGTAAAAACGCCCTCCAGAAGGAGATCGAGGCCCGCAAGAGGGCCCTCTTCGAGAGCCTGGCCGAAGGGCAGGTAAGGGAGGGCACCGTTACGCGGATACTGGATTACGGAGCCTTTATAGATCTGGGAGGGGTGGAGGGTTTTCTCCATGTTTCCGATCTCTCCTGGGGAAAGGTGAAACATCCGGGGGATCTCCTCCGTCCGGGGGATCGGGTCAGGGTAAAGGTGCTTTCCTTTGATCCCCAGAAGGAAAAGATCAAACTGGGGATCAAACAGCTTACGCCGGATCCCTGGCAGCAGGTGAAGGAAAAATATCACGAAGGCGATCGGGTCAAGGGCAGGGTGGTTTCTCTAACCTCCTTCGGGGCCTTTGTGGAGGTGGAACCCGGGGTGGAGGGCCTGATTCATATTTCCGAACTCTCCTGGACCAAGAGGTTGAGGCATCCCCGGGAACTCCTTTCGGTGGGAGACCAGGTGGAGGCGGTGGTGCTCAAGGTGGATCCGGAAAACCGACGCCTGTCCCTGAGTCTGCGCCGGGTGGAACCCAACCCCTGGGAGGTCCTGGTGGAGAACATGCCTCCCGGCACGGTGATTGAGGCCCCCATAAAGACGGTTACCGATTTCGGTATCTTTGTGGAGGTTACCGAAGATATAGACGGTTTCATCCATATCTCCGATCTGTCCTGGGGCAAGCTGGCTCACCCCTCGGACAAGTTTAAGGTGGGCGATGTGGTTCGGGCGGTGGTGCTGAAGATAGACCCGGAAAAGGAGAGGCTCAATCTGGGGATCAAGCAGCTTTATCCCAATCCCTGGGAGACGGCTCCGGAAAAGTATCCGGTGGGGGCGGTGGTGGCGGGTAAGATTTCCAAGGTAGCGGATTTCGGTCTCTTTGTGGAGATCGAGGAGGGTCTGGAAGGGCTGGTCCATGTCTCCGAGATAGGCCCGGAGAAGTTGAAATCTCCGGTAGGGCATTTTGAGGTGGGGCAGGAGGTCAAGGCCAAGGTCATCCGCCTGGAGCCCGAGAAAAGGCGGATGTCTCTATCCATCCGGCGGTATCTGGAAGAGAAGGAACGCCAGGAATATCTTGAAAATATCGAAAATCGCAAGGGAACCGGGTTTACCCTGGGAGCCTTCCTGAACAAGGAACTTATGGGCAAATAAGGATCTCCGGAGGCCGTCCCTCCTGTGGGAAGATGAAAACACATCGGAAGGTATTACTTCAGGGCCGCGCGGGAGCGTTTTTACCGCCCTAAAAGGCAGGAATCCTGCGGACCGCTTTTAAACGGGAACCATGAGGAAGGCTTTTTTATACGGTTTGGCTTTTATCGGTGGTATTTTTCTCTTTTTCTGTCTGTTGAGCCTGATTTTATCCTTTTGGATCCTTAAACCCGAGCGGCGCTTACTGGGGCCGGTCATAGGGGTGGTGGAGATTCGGGGGCTCATTACCCGGGCGGACGAGAAGATCCGGATCCTGGAGGATTTCCGGCGACGGCGGGAGATCAGGGCGGTGGTGGTGCGTATAGATAGTCCGGGAGGAGCGGTGGGGGCCTCGCAGGAACTTTATCAGGAGCTCAAACGGGTCGCGCAGGAGAAGCCGGTGGTGGTTTCCATGGGCTCGGTGGCTGCCTCCGGTGGTTATTACGTGGCCCTGGGAGGAACCAGGATCCTGGCTTCCCCCGGAACCATTACCGGAAGCATAGGAGTCATCTTTGAAGTGCCCAATGTGGAAAGACTCCTTAAAAGGCTGGGCGTGGAGCCGGTGGTATTGAAAAGCGGGCGCTTCAAGGATCTGGTCTCCTATTATCGTTCCCCCGGACCTCAGGAGAAAAAGATCCTGCAGGGAGTTCTGGACGAGATCCATGAACAGTTTATCCGGGCCGTGGCAGCGAGCCGTAAGCTCAAGATCGAGGAAGTTCGCAGGATCGCGGACGGTCGAATCTTTACCGGTGAAAAGGCCCTCCGCTTGGGGCTGGTGGATGAGTTGGGGAATTTCGCCCGGGCCGTGGAGGAGGCCGCCCGGATGGCCGGGATTAGAGGGACGCCTCGTCTGGTTTACGGAAAAGGGGAACAACGTTGGTGGTTATCCCTGTTGAAGGGAAAGACCAGCCTGGCCTGGGAGAACGTGCTTTTCTGTCCCCTTTATCTGTGGTGGGCAGGGAAATGAAACGGAAGGACCTGGTATATCGTTTGCTGGCGCATTTTCCGGACCTGCGCAAGAGCGATGTAGAACTCCTGGTAGGGGCCTTTTTTGAGGAGATGGTCCAGGCCCTCAGGGAGGCGCAGCGGATAGAGATACGCGGTTTCGGTCGCTTCGAGGTTCACCAGGGAAAGGAAAGGATCTTCGTGAACCCCCAGAACCAGAAGGTCTATCATCTGCCGGGGAACAGGAGGCTGGTTTTTCGGGTGGGTAAGGACCTTGCGGAGCGACTCAATTCTCCGCCGCGAGCGGTGCTGGATCTGGGTACCCAGACCTTCCGGCTGGCTCTGGGCAAGATTCAGGGGGAACAGCTGCGGGTGATAGAAAAACGCCGGGAAAATGTCCGCCTGGGAGAGGGGCTCGAAAACGGTGTTATCTCGCCTCAGGCCATGGAAAGAGGTCTAAGAGTCCTCCGGGACTTTCGCGATCATCTGGCTGAACTGGAGGTGAACGAGATAAGGGCGGTGGGCACTGCGGTCTTCAGGGAGGCCCGCAATGCCGGGGAATTCCTCTCCGAAGCTCGGGATCTCGGGTTTGAGGTGGAATTCATCTCCCCGGAGGAGGAAGCCGAGCTCGTGGCCCGGGGGGTAATCTCCGGGCTGAAGCTGGCAGGCTCCTTTTTTCTGGCGGACGTGGGAGGGGGAAGCACGGAGATTTCCTGGATTCATGAGGGACGGAGGGTATGGAGTGTGAGTCTTCCCCTGGGGGCGGTGCGTTTGCGGAATAGATTTATTCACTCCTATCCCCTCACCCGTAAGGAATACCATCAGCTTCGCACCCATGTGGCTCGTATCCTCTCCGAGGTGGAGTTTCCGGATTCCGGTGAGGTTCTGGTGGGCTGTGGCGGAAGCGCCAGCCTGGCGGCTTCCCTGGACCTGCACCTGAGCGTATATTTGCCGGAAAGGATTCACGGGCACAGGATCTCTCTTTCCCGTCTGGAGGAACTCACGGATTATCTCTGGGGCCTTCCCCTGCCTAAGATCCAACGCCTGCGCGGTATGGAACCCGGCAGGGAGGATATTGCCCTTCCCGGTCTCCTGATCTTTCAGGAACTGGCCCGCAGATTACGCCTTTCCGAAATGGTGGTCAGTGAATGGGGCCTCCTGGAGGGGCTTCTCTTGTCTTGGAAATAATTTTTGCGTATAAAGGAGGGAGGGTTTATGCTGTCGTTTCCGGTAGAAGAGGCCTATACTTTTGACGATCTGCTCCTTGTTCCCAATTATTCCGAGGTCCTCCCCAAGGATGTGGATGTATCCACCTATATCACCCCCAAGATCAAGCTAAACATTCCCATCCTCTCGGCGGCCATGGATACGGTGACCGAGGCCAGGATGGCCATAAGTATGGCCCGGGAAGGGGGGATAGGGATCATTCACCGCAACATGACCATCGAGGAACAGTGTCGGGAGGTGGAAAAAGTCAAGAAGTCCGAAAGCGGGATGATCCTGGATCCGGTCACCGTGGGGCCGGAAACCCCTATCCGCGAGGTATTGCGGCTGATGGAGGAGTATCGAATTTCCGGGATACCGGTGGTGGAAGGGCCCCGGAAGAAGCTTCTGGGTATCGTTACCAACCGGGACCTTCGTTTTGAAACCGCGCTGGATCGTCCGGTAAAGGAGGTTATGACCCGCGAGAATCTTGTCACCGCTCCTCCGGGGGTGACTCTGGAAGAGGCCAAGAAGATCCTGCACGAACGTCGTATAGAGAAGTTATTGATCGTGGATGAAGATTTCTGTCTCAAGGGGCTCATTACCATCAAGGATATCGAAAAGATTCGCAAGTATCCGCATGCCTGCAAGGACGAATGGGGGCGTCTGAGGGTGGGAGCCGCGGTGGGAGTGGGGCCGGAACGACTGGCCCATGTGGAGGCCCTGCTCAAGGT
>NZ_WFVX01000048.1:0-17636 GCF_015491435.1 Thermosulfurimonas sp. | reverse complement strand
TGGAAGGTCCTCCGGGAGTTATAAAGCTTTAAGGAAGGCGCAACGGAAGCCTCCGTGTTCGGTGGAAAGGAGCCTCTTAAAGCGAAGGCCGGAAAGGGCCGAAAGCCTTCTGATCCCGGTTTCGGGAAAGATGAGAGTAAGGTGCCAGCCGCGGAATCGTTCCCGAAAAGCTTCTCCTAAAAGACGATAGGTTGGGAAGAGAGCTCTGGAAGAGAGGCGTTTCCCGTAAGGAGGGTCAGTTACGATATGGCCGGGAGGTCTCGCTGGGGGCCTTAAGTCCTTGAAGCTGGCGCGGAAGATCTGTACCCAGTCTTTGACTCCTGCGGCTTTCAGGTTCTCCCGGGTAGCGGCCAGGCTTTTCGCCGAGGCGTCAGCGGCAAAAATAAACGGGCGATCCGGGGCAGGTCTTTCTTTTTTTCGGGCCTCCTCCCGGAGTTCTTCCCAAAGTCCAGGATCAAAGTCCGGCCAGTCCTCAAAGGGGAAACGCCTGAGGATTCCCGGAGCCCGATTGGCGGCGATCATGGCGGCCTCGGCCGGAATGGTCCCGGTGCCGCAAAAAGGGTCAAGAAGGGGCTGGCCGGGCCTCCATCCGGAGGAAAGGACCAGGGCCGCAGCCAGATTCTCGCGCAGAGCCGCCGGACCCGGAGCTACCTTGTAGCCCCTTCGAAAAAGATCTCCCCCCGAGGTGTCTATGCTTATGGTGCAGACGTCCTTCACCAGCCTCACCACTACCACTATTTTTCCCTTGGAGCCGGTAAGATCTTCGCGTCCCAGACGTTTCCGTACCACCCTTTCCAGACGTTCCCGGATGGCCCCCTCATGGTAGAGACGTGAACGGTAGGAGGTTACCCGAAAGCGTATTTCCCAGTCCGGAGGCAGATATCTTTCCCAGGGAAGGGCCCGGGTACGCCGTTCAAGCTCTGGAAAACTGTCCGTCCGGAAGCGGGCCCAGCGCATAAGGACACGGCTGGCCACCCGGGACCAGAGATTGACCCGGGCCATCTCCCGCCAGGTCCCGGTAAAAGAAAGTCCGCCCTCCTCTCTCCGGAAGGGAAGCCCCAGGGACCTGAATTCTTCTTCCAGGAGTCCCTCCAGTCCAGGAGGGGAGACAGCAAAGAATTCGGCTATTTTCTCTTGCGTGCCTTTTTCTTGCGGGCCCGCTGATCCAGCGAGCATTGGTTGACCGAACTTCAGGTGGGAATCCCCAGTCGCGGAAGGATGATGTGGTTGAGAATCACCCAGAAGCCGATGATCAAACCCAGAAGAACCAATTCACCCATGCCTACCTCGTACGTATGAATTCAAGGGCCCTTCGGAGCCTGCGTAAAACCCGCTCGCGTCCCAGGATGCGCATAATCTCAAATAGCCCCGGGCTTACGGTCTTGCCCGTGAGGGCTACCCTTACGGGCTGGGCAATCTTCTTAAGCTTTAAGCCCGTTTCCTCGGCCAGGCCCCGGAAGAGTCTTTCTAAAGGTTCATCCTTAAATTCTACCCTGGAGAGCTCTTCCAGTAAACGTTCGAGCACCGGGGCGATATCCGGAGTAAGGAATTTTCGCGCGGCTTCGGGATCGTAATCTATCTCCTCCACCAGATAGAACCTCAGCATCTCGGCGGCTTCAAGGAGGGTGCGGGCCCGGGGTTTTACGGTCTCTAGGGCCTCCTCAAGATATCGACGGTCCTCCGGCACCGGAAGGCCCAGCTTCCGGAGGAAGGGCAGGACCTCCTCGGCCAGTTTGGGGGTGGGAGTGGCTCGCAGCCAGTAGGCATTCACAGCCAGCAGTTTTTCGGGATCAAAACGGGCCGCCGCCTTGTTTATCCTGGAAAGATCGAATTTTTCGATCATCTCCTCCAGGGTGAATATTTCCTGATCCCCCCACGACCAGCCCAGACGCACCAGATAATTTCGCAGGGCCTGGGGTAGATAGCCCTCTTCCCGATATTCCAGTACGGAGCGGGCCCCGTGGCGCTTGGAAAGTCGGGCCCCATCCGGCCCCAGGATCATGGGCACATGGGCGAAGAAAGGGGGAGAGGCTTCGAGCGCCCGATAAAGGAGAAGTTGCTTGGGGGTATTGGAGAGATGGTCGTCTCCCCGGATTACGTGGGTAATTCCCATGGTAAGGTCGTCCACCACCACGGCCAGATGGTAAGTGGGGCTACCGTCGCTTCGCAGGAGAATGAAGTCGTCGATCTCCGAATGGTCAAAGGAGACCGCTCCGCGGATGAGATCCTCCACCACGGTGACCCCGGGGCGGGGTACGCGTAAACGCAGAACCCTTCCGGGCCCCGGCCCCAGATCCTTCTCCCGGCAGGTTCCGTCATACCCGGGTTTGCGTCCCGAGGCCAGGGCCTCCTTGCGTTTGCGCTCCAGTTCCTCCGGTGGACATTCACAGTAATAGGCATGGCCGGACTGGTAGAGTTTGTGAGCGTATTCCCGATAAAGATCCAGTCTTTCGGACTGGAAATAGGGTCCCTCGTCCCATTCCAGACCCAGCCATTCCAGGGCCTCCCGAATGGAATCCACGTATTCCTGGCGGGATCTTTCCCGATCGGTATCTTCGAAACGCAGGACGAAACTTCCCTGGTGGTGCCGGGCAAAAAGCCAGTTAAAAAGGGCGGTGCGGGCACCTCCCAGATGGAGGTGTCCGGTGGGACTGGGGGGAAAACGGGTCTTTACCGCGCTCATGGCCCTTCACCAGATCAGGATCCCGGCGTAGCCTACCACCCGCGCGTAATCTCCGGAAACTTCACCCGAGGTGGCATAGCGTACGAGTTCGGCCCTGGAGGCCCCTAGAAGACGAGCCGCTGTGAGAGCCACCGCGGTGGGGATAACCCCGCACATACTGATGTCCTCTCTCACCACCACCTCCAGCAGCCCCAAGGGATCCAGGGCGAGAATTCGCTCGATGGCCCGTTGATCCTTTCTCTGGGCTATTTCATGAGGAACATAGTGGCTGAAGTCGGTGCTGGCCACAAGGAGCACCCGGGACGGATACCCGGCTATGGCCCTTCCCAGACCCTCTCCCAGATCTTCTATCTCCTCCACCGAAAGCCGCCCCAGACAAACGGGGACCAGACTTATCTCCGGCTGGAGATACTGGAGAAAGGGAAGCTGGACCTCCAGAGAATGCTCGTAAAGGTGGGCCAGATGATCCTCGCGCAGGATGGGGGCCTCTTCCAGGATTTTTTCGGCCAGGGTGCTTTCGATGGGCACCTCTCCCAGAGGGGTGAGAAAGGCTCCGTAAGAAACGATGGCTGCCGAGGCCCCCAGACCGGTGTGATTGGGACCCAGGACCACCGCCACCTCCGGAGGACGAATCCGACCATAGACTTCCCCCGCTACCCACCCGGAATACATATATCCGGCATGGGGAGCCACCACCATTTTGGCCTCTATGGGGTCCGGCGACTTTTTGATCAGACGGGATAATTCCGCCCGCAGGACCTCGGGATCGTCGGAATAGAACTGTCCGGCTACCGCAGGCTGACGAAACATATTATCAACATACCCCGCCACGGAAATAAGGCAAGCGCACCTTTTACAGAGGTCTCAGGGTATGTTAAAAATAAAACGCTATTTCGGGGTCTTTAGGAAAGACCCCGGAGAGCCAAAAGAATAATCGGTCGGTGGTGAGGAATGATGAAGTCTCTTTTCGGTGTCTTTTCCATGGACATGGCCATAGACCTGGGGACAGCCAATACCCTCATCTATGTAAAGGGAAAGGGTATTGTTTTGCGTGAACCCTCGGTGGTGGCGGTAAAAGAAGACGGACGTTATAAACGCGTGCTCGCCGTGGGAGAGGAAGCCAAACGCATGCTGGGGAGGACCCCGGGGAATGTCCAGGCCATAAGGCCCCTTAAAGAGGGGGTTATCGCGGATTTTGAGGTGGCCGAGGCCATGCTCCGGTATTTTATCCAGAAGATTCACAATCGTCGGTTTCTGGTGCGGCCGCGGATAGTCATCAGTGTCCCCTCCCGCACCACGCAGGTAGAACGGAGGGCGGTTAGAGAAAGTGCGGAGAGTGCAGGGGCCAGAGAGGTATATCTCATTGAGGAACCTATGGCTGCGGCCATAGGGGCCGGACTCCCCATCACCGAACCCACCGCTAATATGGTGGTGGATATCGGTGGGGGAACCACCGAGGTGGCGGTGATCTCCCTGGCCGGAGTGGTCTATAGCAACTCCGTGCGGGTGGCCGGAGACCGTTTCGACGAGGCCATCATGCAGTACGTGAAGCGTAAATACAATCTTCTGATCGGGGAATACACCGCGGAACAGATAAAGATCAAGATCGGAAACGTACTCCCCGAACCCCCCTATGAGACGCTGGAAATAAAAGGAAGGGATCTGGTGAGCGGGGTGCCCAAGACCATTACCCTTACCGCCGAGGAGGTGCGAGAGGCCATTGAGGAACCGGTGCAGGTCATCCTTCAGGCCATCAAGGAGGCCCTGGAACAGACCCCCCCCGAGCTTTCCGCGGATATTGTGGATCGGGGGATCATCCTTACCGGGGGCGGGGCCCTTCTCAAAAATCTCGACAAACTGATCCGTGAGGAGACAGGCCTTCCGGTAATGGTGGCCGAGGATCCCCTGTGTTCGGTGGTGTTAGGATGCGGTAAGGCCCTGGAGAATATAGATGTCCTGCGAGAAATAATGTTCTCTTCTTGATGTGACGCACTTCCGGGAAAGATTCCTTTATCTGATCGCCGGTGTGATCAGCGCAGCGGTGCTGGTGTTACTGGCCCTTCTCTTTGATCTTACTCCTCCTCGTATCATCCTGACCCTGGCCGGTCCGGTCCTGAAGGTGGCCTCCTGGAGCGGGGATTACATCCGCCAGGGTTTTGAACATTATGTGTATCTGGTGAGATTGAAAGAGGAAAACAGGGATCTGCGAGAAGAAAATCAGAGACTCCGGAGTTTGGTGGTTCGGTTACAGGAAAAGGCCCGGATATGCGCCGATCTTCAGACCTTCGAGGAGAAGAAGCTTTTCCCCCGCTACCCCAGGGTTCTGGCCAGGGTAATCTATAACCCCCTGAATGTCTTCGAGGGCTATCTGATTATCGACCGTGGAAAGCGGGATGGTCTGGCCCCGGAGATGCCGGTGGTCAGTGTAGCGGATAGGGAAGAGGGCGGACTGGTGGGGCAGGTGGTGGAGGTAGCGGATCATTACGCCAAGGTGCTGCCCCTGGTGAGCCCTGAGGCCGCGGTGGAGGTATATGACCTTCGTTCCCAGGAACGGGGCATCCTTAAAGGCCAGGGCCTGGGAAGGCCCCTCCTTCTGGATTATGTACCCTACGGGGCGGATCTCAGAGAAGGGGATCTTCTGGTAACCTCCGGACTGGATGCCCTTTACCCTCCGGGTATAAGGGTGGGACGGATCCAGAAGATCCTGCCCCAGAAGAGGCAGGGATTCTTTCAGATCATCCGGGTGACCCCGCTGGTGGAGGTACAGAGGCTGCGCTACGTTATGGTCCTGCTCGTGCCCAGGGAATTTCAACCATGATAAGAACCGGAGTTCTGCTCCTGCTGGTCCTGGGTTTGCAGGTCTTCTGGCAGAGCCTCACCCGACATTTCTGGGGAAATATCTTTCTAGCTCTGGGGTTTGCCCTGGCGGTGGAAGGTACCAGGAGGTATCGCTGGTTTCTTCTCTTTGTGCTGGGTATGGTGGAGGGATATTTCCGGGGAGCCGGATCCCTGGCGGGTCTTGTCTCGGCTTTTGTGGTTGGTATATGGCAGGAATTATTAATAAAGAATCTGGATCTCTCCTCCCTGGGTGCTCTTGCGGTTTATGCCTGCTCCAGCCTGGTTCTTTTTAATTGGATGCTCCTGGTGCTGTTTCCCTATTTGTGGGAGAGGAATTTTTTCCCCTCCTGGGGGGTCCCTTTTCTCCTCTATAATTTTCTTACCGGGGCGGAGATGATGTTCTTTCTCCTCTGGAAAAGACGCCGTAAAGCGGAGGAGGGATACTGGGGTCGGGTCTCCGGGGATGGTTTCTAAAAATACGGAAGAAATATACGAGAGGAGGCTCATCTTTTGGGGGTACGGGTTTTTATTCCTGTTTTTTATTGTCTTGGTGAAACTGTTCTACCTGCAGATCCTGCGGCACTCCTATTTTATGCGGCTGGCGGTTAAGCGAACCTTTGCCCGGGTCCTGATCCCGGCTCCCCGGGGACGGATCTTTGATCGTCGCGGGGTCCTTCTGGCCGGGGACCGACCCACTTTCAACCTTTATCTGGATCCCTATTACTTAAAAGGGCACGAAGATCAGGTCCTGGGGGTCCTGGCCCGGATTCTGGGAGAAAATTTATCCGCCCTCAAGACGAAATACCTTCTGAAAAAGAGGCAATCTTACGGGGAAGTCCTTTTACGTCAGGGGCTGGACTGGGCCACGGTGGCCAGGATCGAGGCCCGATCCTATTATCTGCCGGGGGTAAGGGTGGAGGCCCGTCCGGCGCGTTTCTATCCCTTTGGGCCGGCCTTTTTCTACCCCCTGGGGTACGTATCCCGGGTCTCCCGGAGGGACCTGCGAGTCCTACAGGATAAGGGTTACGGCCCGGAGGATTTTGTGGGCCGCAGGGGTCTGGAGAAGGCGTACGAGGAGATATTGCGGGGCCAGAAGGGGATGAGGGAGGTGGAAAGGGATGCCTTCGGACGCATAGTGAGGATTATTCGCGAGGTCCCTCCCCGACCCGGGCGCGATCTCTTTCTTACCCTGGATGCTTACTGGCAGCGGGAGATATACCGACTCCTTAAAGGGCGTTCCGGAGCGGTGGTAGTGATGGACCCCCGCAACGGGGAGGTGCTTTCCCTGGTGAGTGCCCCCTCGCCGGATCCTCAGGAATTTGTGCGGGGTTTTACGCATCGGGCCTGGGAGGAACTCAACCGGAATCCCTATAAACCCCTGTTAAACAAGGCCCTTCAGGCCTATCAGCCCGGTTCGACCTTTAAGCCGGTGACCCTTCTGGCCGCCCTGGAGGCCGGAGTGGTGACCCCGGGAGAAGAGATTTATTGCCCGGGGTATTATCGCTTGGGGCGACAGGTTTTTCGTTGCTGGCGAAGATGGGGACACGGTAAGGTCTCGTTGGTTCAGGCCCTGGCTCAATCCTGTGACGTATATTTTTATACCCTGGGAACGCGTCTGGATATCGATTATCTGGCCCGCTTCGCCCGGCAATGCGGTTTTGGGCACCTTTCCGGTCTGGGAATCCCGGGGGAAAAACCCGGACTGGTCCCGGACCGAGCCTGGAAACGCCGGGTTCAGGGGAAGAGATGGCAGAAAGGCGAAACCCTCCTTGTGGCCATAGGTCAGGGGCCGCTGGAGGTTAATCTGATGCAGCTGGTCAAATTCTATGCTGCTCTCGGGAACGGGGGCACACTCTGGAGACCCTATGTGGTGGAGGAGATAGCCGATCCCTCCGGGAAGGAGGTCCAGATCTCTCGTCCCCGGAAGGAGGGAGAACTTCCGGTAAAAGGTATCCATCTGCGCTGGGTCAAGGAGGGGTTGATCGAAGCGGTCAACGGAAAACACGGAACCGGAAGGGCGGCTCGCTTAAAGGGAATAGTGGTAGCGGGAAAGACCGGTACCGCCCAGGTGGTGCGTAAGAAGAAGGAACATGAGACTGGGGAGATTCCCTATCAGGAAAGAGACCATGCCTGGTTTGTGTCTTTTGCTCCGGCAGAGGATCCCCAGGTGGTGGTAGGGGTTTTTGTGGAACATGGAGGGCACGGAGGGGAGGTGGCGGCACCCTTAGCCGGGAAAATATTACGCATGTATTTCGGGGAAGGAAAACCATGAGGATCAAGATCTGGCTTTCGGAATGGCCCCTGTTTCTGGTTCTGACCCTTCTTCTGGTGGGGGGGCTTCTCAATCAATGGAGTGCCGGGGGGAGCTATTACCTGAAACGTCAGGCCCTTTTTATGGGGGTGGGTTTGCTGGTCTTTGCGGGGCTTTCTTATCTGGATTATCGCCGATATCTGACTACCCACTGGGTATTGGGCCTATACCTGGGATTGGTGGCGGTGTTGGTCCTTATGGCCCTCTGGGGGAAGAGATGGCTGGTTTTGGGGCCGGTAAGCTTTCAGCCTTCGGAGATGGCCAAGCCGGTGCTGATCATGCTTCTGGCTTATTTGTTTTCCCAGCAGGAAAGGCCCTATCTTAGCTGGCCGCTCTTTCTGGGGGCCAATCTTCTGGTGCTTCTTCCGGTGGTTCTGATTGCCGTAACCGATCTCGACCAGGCCTTCCTGGTCCTACTGGTGGCGGAAAACGTTGTTTTTCTGGCGGGTCTTTCCCGCAGGTTATGGGTGGGGCTTTTAGTGGCCGGGGCTATAGTGGGCTTTCTGGTAGGTCCCCCTTTATGGAGCCACCTTAAGCCCTATCAGAAGGCCCGACTTCTGGCCTTCCTTCAGCCTGGAAAAACCCAGAAACGCTGGTCTTATCAGACCCGCCAGGCCCTGATCGCCGTAGGTTCGGGGGGGCTCTGGGGCCAGGGTTTTCGGCGAGGGCTCTCCTCCCGTCTCCATTATCTTCCGGCCAAGCATACCGATCTGGCCTTTGCGGTATGGGCCGAGGAATGGGGCTTTGTAGGAAGCTCCATAGTGGTGGTTCTTTACGGTCTTCTGGTTTTTTACGGCCTCCGGGCGGCCTATCTGGCCCGGGATCTCCAGGGGCGATTTCTGGCTTTTGGCTGCAGCGTGGCCCTCTTCTGGCAGGTCTTTATCAACCTGGGAGGGGTCTTGCGTATCCTTCCCACCGCCAGTCTGCCTTTGCCCTTCTTGAGTTACGGAGGATCTTCCGTCCTGGTGAACATGATTATGCTAGGAATAATTGCCTCGGTGCTGAGAAGGCGCTTTTCTTTTTTGTAAATTTTCTATAATTCCGATTTCCGGGCCTAAATATAGCTTGACATAATCTGCGGTTTGAGCTAAAAGCGAATTTGGTTTGTAAAAGTTGGGGAGGCAGGAGAGGCCATGCTCAATTTTGATATTACTTTATGGGCGACCATCGTTGAGGCATTGATCTTCACCTTTATTCTCAATGCGGTCCTTATTCGGCCGGTGATGCGTACGCTGGAGGAAAGGAAAAGGCGTTTTGAGGGGCTTCAGGCCGAGACCCAGGAATTGCTGGCGCGGGCGGAGGAAAGCCTTAAGGCTTACGAGCAGGGGCTGGCCGAGGCTCGCAGCCGGGCTGCGGCCGAGCGCGAGGCCCTGAAGGCTAAAGCCCGGGAAGAGGAAAAGAAGATCCTGGAGGCGGCTTCCCGGGAAGCCGAGGCTTACAAGGAAAAGGTACTCTCCGAGATTCGAGCTCAGATCGAGAGTGCCCGGAAGGCCCTCTCCGCTCAGGTGGAGGTCTTTTCGCGGGCCATGGCGGAAAAGATTCTGGGGAGGGCGTTATGAAAAAGTGGTGGTTTGGCTTACTGCTGGTTCTGACTCTGGTAATGGTAACGGGGTGGTCCGGTGGTATTTCCTGGTGGGGGGCCAAGGGGGTAATGGCGGCGGAGAAGGTTCTGCACGAGGCCGCAGGGCACGGTGCGGAACAGCACCCCATGGTTACCCGCGAGCAGATCAAGAACTTTATCTGGTGGCTGGTCAATTTTCTCCTTCTGGTGGCCATCCTTTACAAGTTTGGCCGGGAGCCCATAGTTAATATGTTTCGTTCCCGTCGGGAGGCCATT
The DNA here is from genome assembly GCF_015491435.1 of Thermosulfurimonas sp. NCBI lineage: Bacteria > Pseudomonadati > Thermodesulfobacteriota > Thermodesulfobacteria > Thermodesulfobacteriales > Thermodesulfobacteriaceae > Thermosulfurimonas > Thermosulfurimonas sp. The sequence continues at coordinate 7,967 of NZ_WFVX01000048.1, read as the reverse complement.
CTCAACGAATATCAGGATCTTATGGCTAAGAAGCAGGAGGCGGAGCAACGATATGCCGAGTTGCAGGAGAAGCTTCGGGGGCTTGAGGCTGAGGCGCAGCGTCTTCTGGAGGCCTTTCGGCAGCAGGGCGAACAGGAAGCCCAGCGTATTATTGAGGAGGCGCGTAAGAACGCCGAGCGTCTGAAGCAGCAGGCCGAGCTCTATATTCAGCAGGAGATGGCCCGGGCGCGGCAGGAGTTGCAGAGGGAGGTGGCGGAGCTGGCGGTGCGGATGGCGGAGGAGATTTTACGTAAAAATATTACCCCGGAAGATCAGAAAAGACTTTTCCGTGAGTTTGTAGAAAAAATCGAAAAAACGGAGAGGGTGGTCCATTGATTAGGACGATCATAGCTCAAAAGTACGCTCGGGGTTTGTTTGCGGCGGCCAAGGAAGAGGGGAAGATCAAGGAATACGGGGAAGAGCTCAAACGGGTGGGGCAGTTTTTAGCTGCTTCCCCGGAGGTGTTGGAAGCTCTGGAAAGTCCTATTTATCCGCCGGATCTCAAGCTGGAGATAGTGGAAGATATAAGTAAAGGGCTTTCCCTGGAGGAGGAGGTAGCCCGTTTTCTCCGTCTTCTGGTGGAGAAGAAGCGAATCCAGTATATCAAGGGGATCATTGAGGCTTACGAGGAATTGATGGATGAAGAATTGGGGATTGCGCGGGTCCAGGTGCGGGCGGCCTATCCTCTGGAAGAGGAGGATAGGAACGTCCTGGCCGAGGCCCTGAAGAAGTTTACGGGTAAGGAGGTAAAACTCCTGATTCAGGAGGACCCCGATCTTATCGGGGGGGTGGTGGTGAGGATAGGCGATCTGGTCCTGGACGGAAGCGTCCGGACCCAGCTTATGGCCTTTAAAGAATCCATAATAAAGGGAGAGGTGGCCTGATATGCAGCAGGGAATTAGAGCCGAGGAAATTAGTGATCTGATTAAAAAGAGGATTGAGGAATACGAGAAGAAGGTTGATCTGAACGAGATGGGCGTGGTGATCTCCGTGGGAGACGGAGTGGCCCGGGTGTACGGTTTGAGGAACTGTCAGGCCATGGAGCTCATCGAGTTCCCCGGCGGAGAGATGGGGATTGCTCTGAACCTGGAGTTCGACAATGTGGGCGTGCCCATCATGGGAGACGCCACCAAGATCAAAGAGGGAGACATAGCCAAGCGCACCGGTCGTATCGCCGAGGTGCCGGTGGGTGAGGCGGTGATCGGTCGGGTGGTGGATCCTCTGGGGCGTCCTCTGGATGGTAAGGGGCCCATTGAGGCCAAGGAGTTCCGCCGTATCGAGGTGAAGGCTCCCGGTATCATTGCCCGGAAGCCGGTGCATGAGCCCATGTACACCGGGCTCAAGGCCATCGATGCCATGACCCCTATTGGTCGGGGGCAGCGTGAGCTGATCATTGGAGACCGCCAGACCGGAAAGACGGCCATCTGTGTGGATGCCATTCTGGCTCAGAAAGAAAGCGATATTTACTGCATCTATGTGGCCATAGGGCAGAAAAAATCCACCGTGGCCCAGATAGTGGAGACCCTGCGCAAATACGGGGCCATGGAATATACCACGGTGGTGGTGGCCTGCGCTTCGGATCCGGCCACGCTTCAGTACATCGCTCCCTATGCCGGTTGCGCCATGGGCGAGTATTTCCGGGACAGTGGCCGGCACGCGTTGATCATTTACGACGACCTCTCCAAGCAGGCCAATGCCTATCGTGAGGTTTCCCTGCTCCTGCGGCGTCCTCCGGGGCGTGAGGCGTATCCCGGAGATATCTTTTACAATCACTCCCGGCTTCTGGAGAGGGCAGCCAAGCTCAACGAGGATCACGGTGGCGGGTCGCTTACGGCGCTTCCCATTATTGAGACCCTGCAGGGTGACGTTTCGGCCTATATTCCCACCAATGTGATTTCTATTACTGACGGTCAGGTATATCTAGAGCCCGGACTCTTCTTTGCCGGTATTCGGCCGGCTATTAACGTGGGTCTTTCGGTTTCCCGGGTGGGGGGTGCCGCCCAGATCAAGGCCATGAAGCAGGTGGCCGGAAGGTTGCGGCTGGAGCTGGCTCAGTATCGTGAGCTGGCGGCCTTTGCGCAGTTTGGTTCCGAACTGGATCGGGCCACGCAGCGGGTTCTGCATCGAGGAGCGCGGCTTACGGAGATCCTTAAGCAGCCTCAGTATCAGCCTCTTCCGGTGGAGAAGCAGGTTTGCATCCTCTTTGCCGGTACCCGGGGGTATCTGGATGAGATGCCTCTGGAGGTGCTGGCGGACTATGAACGGGAACTCTATCAGTTTATAGAGTCGCGGTATCCGGAAATTTATAAGGAAATTAAGGAAAAGCAGGAGATAAGCCCGGAACTGGAAGAGAAGATGCATGCGGCCATGAAGGAGTTTAACGAGGAGTTTAAGAAGAATTACAATATCGAGCCGGTGCCGGTACCGTAGAGGGGTTGAGCGATGCCTAACTTGAGGGATATCCGTCGAAAGATAGAAGCGATTAAAAAGATTGGCCAGATTACCCGGGCCATGAACATGGTGGCCGCGGCTAAGCTCCGCGGTGCCCAGATGCGGCTGGAACAGTTTCGGCCCTATGGAGAGAAGTTCCGGGAGGTGATCCAGGAGCTGGTGGCCAGCGGAGCGGTACTTCCCTCGCAGTTCCCTCTGATGCAGGAGCGGGAGGTCAAGACGGTAGGGCTGGTGCTGGTTACGGCGGATCGGGGATTGTGCGGAGCCTTCAATACCAACCTGATTAAGGAAGCGGAGAAGTTCCAGGCCGAGCGAAGTGCGCAGGGGCAGAAGGTTAAATTTATCTGTGTGGGGAAGAAAGGTTTTCAGTATTTCCGGACCCGGGCCGAGATCCTGGAGGGGTATCCGGATGTGATGGGGCGTGTGCTCATGCAGGATGCCCGTTCTATAGCCCGGCGCACCATGCGGGCCTTTCTGGAGGAGGAGATCGACGAGGCCTGGGTAATCTATGGATACTTTATCAATGTGGTGCGTCAGATCCCCAAGCGGGAAAAGTTGCTGCCCATTAGTGTGGAACAGGAGGGCGGAGCGGAGGAGAAGGCTTTTAAGGGAGCCCCTATTTATGAGCCCTCGCCGGAGGAGTTGTTCGATCAGATTCTTCCCATGTATATAAATACCCGGATATATGCGGCCATGCTGGAGACGGCGGTGAGTGAGCAGGCGGCGCGGATGACGGCCATGGATAATGCCAATCGGGCCTGTGGAGACATGGTGCGAGACCTTACCCTGCTTTTTAACAAGACCAGACAGGCCTCCATCACCAAAGAACTTATGGACATTGTGGGTGGTGCGGAGGCCCTGAAGGGTTAAACTAAAATTGAAAATACTTAAGGAGGAGTGAGGGATATGGCGGAAAAGGTGATAGAGGTCGGGGGGCAGAAGATAGAAGTCAAGGCGGTGGGCAGGATCGTTCAGGTTATGGGTCCGGTGGTGGATGTGGAGTTTTCGGCGGAGTATCTCCCCAGCATTCTGGAGGCCCTGCGGGTAACCAATCCGGCCATCGATGATCGTCCGTGGAACCTGGTGCTGGAGGTGGCTCAGCAGCTGGGAGATAACGTGGTTCGTACCATTGCCATGGACACCACGGATGGTCTCTACAGGGGGCAGGAGGTAGTAGCTACCGGAGCCCCCATTAAGGTACCGGTAGGAAAGCCCACTCTGGGGCGGATCATGAACGTGGTGGGAGACCCGGTGGACGAGGCCGGTCCACTGGTTTCGGAAAAATATTATCCCATTCACCGTCCGGCTCCGGCCCTTACGGAACAGGATGTGACCATTAAGGTCCTGGAGACCGGAATTAAAGTCTTTGACCTGCTCATTCCCTTCCCCCGGGGAGGTAAGATGGGCACCTTCGGAGGGGCCGGAGTGGGAAAGACCGTGGTCATGATGGAGATGATTCATAACATCGCCATGGAGCACGGTGGAATTTCCGTGTTCTGCGGGGTGGGGGAGCGGACCCGTGAGGGGAACGACCTTTACCTGGAGATGAAGCATTCCGGGGTTATCGACAAGGCGGCCCTGGTTTACGGGCAGATGAACGAGCCTCCGGGAGCGCGAGCCCGGGTGGGTCTTACCGGGGTGACCGTGGCTGAGTATTTCCGGGATGAGGAAGGTCAGGACGTGCTGCTCTTTATTGACAATATCTTCCGCTTTACTCAGGCCGGTTCGGAGGTTTCGGCCCTTCTGGGACGGATTCCCTCGGCGGTGGGTTATCAGCCCACTCTGGCCACGGACCTGGGAGCCCTCCAGGAGCGGATTACCTCTACCACCAAGGGGTCCATTACCTCGGTGCAGTGTGTGTATGTTCCGGCCGACGACCTGACGGACCCGGCACCGGCTACCACCTTTGCTCACCTGGATGGAACGGTGGTGCTCTCCCGGCAGATTGCCGAGCTGGGTATTTATCCGGCGGTGGATCCCCTGGATTCTCAGTCCCGAATCCTGGATCCCAACGTGCTGGGGGAAGAGCACTATCAGGTGGCCCGTCAGGTGCAGCAGGTGCTGCAGCGGTATAAGGATCTGCAGGATATCATTGCCATTCTGGGTATGGACGAGCTTTCCGAGGAAGACAAGATCATTGTGGCCCGGGCCCGTCGAATCCAGCGTTTCCTTTCCCAGCCCTTCCATGTGGCCGAGCAGTTTACCGGGACTCCGGGTCGTTATGTGAAACTGGAGGATACCATTCGGGGCTTTAAAGAGATCCTGGAAGGTAAACACGATGATCTGCCTGAGCAGGCCTTCTATATGGTGGGTAGCATAGAAGAAGCGGTAGAAAAGGCCAAGCAGCTTGCGGCGGGAGGCTAAGGATGGCGCGGATTCTGCTGGAGATAGTCACTCCGGAGAGGTTACTGGTCAGTGAAGAGGTGGATATTGTGACCGCCCCGGGCGTGGCCGGGGAGTTCGGGGTTATGGCCGGCCACGCCCCCATGGTAGCGGGGATCAAGATAGGTCCCCTTCATTATCGAGTGGGAGATAAAGAGGAATGGATTGCCCTGGGAGGCGGCTTCTGCGAGGTTACCGGGAAGAAGGTTTCCTTTCTGGTGGAAACTGCGGAAAGGGCTTATGAGATCGATGTGGAAAGGGCTTTAAGGGCCAAGGAACGGGCCGAAAAGCGCCTGCAGGAGGCTCAGGCCAAAGGAGATCGTATGGCCGAGGCGCGGGCCCGGGCGGCCCTTCAACGGGCTCTTACACGGATCGCGCTGGCTGAACGGGTTAAATCCGGACACCCCCGTTAGATTCCCCTTGTAGATTTTCCTCATCCGACTTATCATTGAAGTATGAGACATAGGTGGTTTCCCTTATTTTTGTTGATAGGGGGAATCATTATCTCTTCTAGGGGGGTAGCCATGCGACTCTGGTCTCCGGAAATTCCGGATGGGGGTAAAATTCCCCGTAAGTATGTAATGCCAGCGGCCGGGGGAGAAAATATTTCTCCGCCCCTTCGGTGGGAGGGTATCCCGGCAGGGACGCGTTCCCTGGTCCTGATCTGTGTGGATACCCATCCGATAGCCCGAAACTGGATGCACTGGGTGGTGATCAATATTCCACCCTCGGTGCAAGAACTACCCGAAGGGGCCTCGGGGCGGGCCATGCCTTCGGGGGCCCAGGAACTCATCAATTCCTATGGTTTCAGAGGGTACGGTGGTCCCCAGCCTCCGCCGGGTACCGGGGCTCATCCCTACCATTTCATCCTTTACGCCCTGGATGTGGAAAAGCTTTCGATCTCGGAAAGACCTGCTTTCAAGGAGGTGGAACGGGCGGTAGCCGGACACCTCTTGGATAAGGCTTCTTTTGTGGGATATTATGAACGATAGGGAGGCACCGAAGATGACCAAGAACGCCGGTCGTCCGGAACGTCGGCACCGGATCGTGGCCCGGAAGCCGGTCACGGTGATGGTGCGCGAAAAGCTGGTATGTCCCTATTGCGGTAATGACGAGGAATTCTTTGAAGTGGCCGAGAATGCCTACGTGGTGGTGCATTTCCTGCAAAATGAAGACGGAACTTTTGTGCCCATGGAAGAGAATATGGAGATTACCGGGGTGGTGAAGTTTTACTGCGGGAGGTGCCAGGCGGATCTGAGTCATCTTCGCGATCGTCTGTAATGCGCCCTCCCTGGGTTATTACCTCCAATCGCGTTTTCCGCGAACGGTATCAGGAGCTTCGAAACGGAGATCTCATCCTGGGCCGGATAAGTCTTAAGCCCGGCGAAGAAGGGATCTTGCTGGATCTTTCCAGCCGGGGGGTAGAGGCCTATCCTTCCCTTCTGGCCCAGGCCTTATCCCGATCCAAGACCCTTCAGGCCATCGTACTGAGGGAGTTCATGCCCCCGGCCACCCTGGTGATAAGGGATCGTCACGACCTTATTCGGGCCCTTTCCCTCTATGCCGAGCTGGGGATAGAGGAGGTGATTACCAAAGAGGACCGGGCTAATTGTGGTCTGGGGATTCATCTTTGGCGTAATGTGGAAGAGGTATTCAATCATGCCGGTCTTCCTCCTCTGCATTATCCTTTTGTGCTACAGCCCCGGTTTTCCAGGGTTCAGGATATTCGGGTGATTATTCTCGGGGATTATCAGGAGGCTTATCTTCGGGAACACCCCTATAGCTTCAGACATAATCTTTATTTTGGCGGGAGGAGCAGGCCCTATGATCTTTCCCGGGAGGAACGCGAGTTCTGTCTCCGGGTGATGGCTCGCGGGCGGTTCCCCTACGCCCATCTGGACATGGTTTATACGGAAGAGGGTGGGCCGTATCTTATGGAAATAAACCTCCGGGGCGGGCTTAAAGGGGCCCGGATATCCACGGAGGAGTACCAGGAAAGAGTTTCCGCTCTTACCGAGGCCTTTCTCAGGGAATGGCTGGCCCGCCACCCCGGGGCCCGTAAGCTCTGAAGTGCCCCGGAGATACCAGGGGCATGGCCACCAGGTAAGATTCTCCCTCCTGAGTGAAGGGGTTGCCCCGGGTAAGGGCTACCAGGAGTTCGGAGCCTAAGATGCCCAGTCCCTGTACCGGGGCTTCGAATTGTCCTGAAAAGGGAAGGAGCTCAAAGCCAGCCGCGGAGTACCGCAGGACCATGACCTCTCCGGCGGTATAGGCCGGTATGCCCGGAAGGAGGTCGTGATGGGCACTGTGATTGGAAACCAGGAGGACCTCCTTGCGCCCGTCCCCGTTCAGATCGCGAACCAGGAAATTTACCTCCGCAGGGATGGTCTGCGTGTAGGTTTGCTTGTAGGGGCCTACGCGTACCTGGATCCCGTAAAGGCTCCCCCCGACCTTCCGGGGAGAGGTCCAGAGTTTCTGGGTGTAACGATAGACCTCCAGCTTATGTCCGCGGTTGATGAAGATGGTCTCCAGATAACCGTCTCCGTCGAGATCCGCAAAGGTGCTTCCGATCAAACGAAAGCCGGCCGGAACCACCAGTTTCTTCCGATAGATTATTTTCCGACCCTTTCTTCCCAGGATATACACCTCGGAGCCGAAGAAATCCTCTTGAGAAAAGGTCTGTCCCACCAGGGTGTCGTTGATGCCGTCTCCGTTGAAATCCATAAAGGCCAGGATGAGGTTGATGGGCCGAATTTCCGGGACGATGTTTCGACCGTCGAAGCGCAGGAGCTCGCTCACCATTCCCCGTCCCTTCTGATAGATGTCCAGGGCGATCCATCCGGAGGGACCCAGGGAGAAGGTCAGGACCTGACCGAAGCCCCGAAATTGATACCGGGCCAGCAATCTTCCCTTATATTCGGTGATGTAAAGGGCCTTGGGGGTAAGATAAACCACCTCGGGTTTTCCGTCTCCGTTGAGGTCCCCTATTTCCAGATGGGCGACTATCTGAGGAAGTCTTCCCACCCGGCGGAAACGAGGGGCCTGGGGCAGAGCGTAAGTAAGGGTGGAATAGGGATAACGGGCTGTCTCTTATA
>NZ_WFVX01000047.1:0-9275 GCF_015491435.1 Thermosulfurimonas sp. | reverse complement strand
CTATTAAGTTAACCCACTTTGGAGTTTCGTCAAGAGGTGTTCCAGTTCCCGCTTGAGATCGTCCCGGTAGCGTTTGCTGTAGCCTCCCACGATGACCCGGGTCTTCTTCTCCCCCACGGGTTCCACGTACACCCATATCCGGCGATGGGTAAAGAAGAAGGCCACAAAGACCCCCAGGATCATTAATATGCAACCCGCATATACCAGGAAGGCCCCGGGATCCTTACGCACCTGAAGCCCGCTCATGAAGAGGGGTTTTATGGCCACCAGGGAAAGGGACAGGGTCTCCGGGGAAAGGGTAATCTGTTCCTTGTGACCCTCAACAAGCCACATCATGCGCGGGGGCTGGTCGTCCTTGGAAAGCCAGATCTGAGCCATGCGAAAACCGTGCGCCTGGGCGTACCGGATGAGACCCAGGGTGAGTTTTTCCTCCGGCCAGCGGCCATCCTGAAAGGGTTTAATCCATACCTCCTTGACCTTGTTCCCCTTTTCGATGCGAACCTTGAGGGCCGCATACTCCTGATAGGAGGCCTGGTAGAACTTGATCCCCCGATATTGAAGGGGATGGTTGACCCGGATCAGATAATTAAAGCTGCGTGAGCCGTCCAGGACCTTTACGTAGGAACGATAATCCCGGGGGATGCCGTTGGGATAGAATTCTATCTCGAATTTTTCCAGTTTTATCTTGAAGGGAAGGGAGATGAATCCTTTCTTGTGCCGGAAGGGGAAGACCTTGTTGGAGGTCTCTCCCTCCAGAAGACTCATCGACCCCCGATATCCGAAGAGGGCTCCGATAAGGGCTCCGGCCACGATGAGGAGGATCGAACCATGCACAAAATAGACCGCGAAGTAACTCCATCGATAACGGTCCCGAACCCCCAGCTCCCCTTTTCCGAATTTCCGGAAGAGGAAACCCTCCAGTCGGGAACGGATGGTTTCCGGGGCTTCCGGAATTTCGGCCTTTTGCGCCAGGGGCAAACGTTCAGGATCGATGAGGAAAGGGTCCCTCCGAAAGAGCTTGAGGGAGACAGGAAAACGTTTCAAGGAACAAAAGATGAGATTGGCCATGAAAAGGGCCAGTAAGGAGGCATACCACCAGGAGTGATAGGCGTCGTAAAGGGAAAGCAGGTTGATGAGTTTCCCCCACACCGGCCCGTAGTGAGCGATATAAAAGCCAGGTTCCTGCCCCTGGGGGATGAAGGTTCCCAGGATAGAGGTGGCTGCCAGGGCCAGAAAAAGGAAGATGGCCAGTCTTAAAGAAGCCAGAGAATCCACCAGCTTTTTCATCTTTCACCCCTTTGAGATGCGGATTTCGGCGATCTATCCCCCTGTGTGAGCCAGGGCCAGGGGAAGATCTTTATCCTTTGGACCTCCGCCTCGTTTCTGGGTATTTTAAACCCTGGACCAGGGCGGTCAAGGAAGATAGGAAATAAGCTTTTCCGGGAGATAAAGCCCGCAACCCCAGATCTTCCCTTCACAGCGCAGGATCACATACCCCGGCTCCAGGGAGCAGGTAAAGGGAATCTTTTTCTCCAGCCGCAGCCGATCCAGGGTATAACGATCCAGGTCCAGGATACCCCTGCGGGCATATACCCCGAAACGCTGCAGGGCAGCGGTGGTGGGTTTGAGGTACCCCGAAACCTTGCGCAGGAAGAGAAGCCCCGCGGTCTGGATGCGCAGTTTTTCCAGGGCCCGAAGATGAGGGGTGCGCACGAAAAGCCAGTAATTTTTGGCTGTGGCCAGAAATTCGTAAGAATTAAATATTTCCGGGGGAATACCGAAACGATTTTCCAGGTAGCGCAGAATTTCTTCTCGTTCCTCCTCGGGTATCAGGCGGGGCCAGGTGGCCTGCGGATCCAGTTTTTTGCGGTTTTTCCCCTTCACGCCACCCTCCTCAGTTTGGCCACAAAGAAGCCCACGGCCTCGATTTCGTGGGCATAAAAGCGTTTAGCCTTTACCAGATGGGGATGAAAGGGACGCCCGGCCCATTCCGTAAGCCCCGGATGGGAGGGGAGGGGAGCCTCCCAGTCCAGCAACTCGGCCTGGCGCTTTCTTAGAAGATAATCCACCACCGCCTCGTTCTCCTCCGGATTGATGGTACAGGTGGAATACACCAGGATCCCCCCGGGCTTGAGAAGGTCATAGGCACGCACGATGAGTCCCTTCTGAATACCCGATAAGTTGGTCCGCCCCTCCTTCTGGAAGAGTAGCTCCCCTTCGTAGCCCCTGCGATAGCGTCCCTCTCCGGAGCAGGGGGCATCCACCAGCACCTTGTCGAAGCTTACCTCCAGGGGGTATTGCTCGCCCCGATAGACCGTGGTCACCACGCAGGCTATTCCCAGACGGCGCAGATTGGCCACCAGGGCGGTGATACGGTCCAGGCGTCGATCATTGGCCACGATCACCGCCTGATCCTCGGTGTGCTGGGCTATCTGGGTGGTCTTACTCCCCGGGGCCGCGCAGAGGTCCAGGATTAGCTCCCCCGGACGGGGCTCCAGGGCATAGACCGGTAGGGAACTGGAAAGGGTCATGGGATAGATGAGGCCCAGATAATACTCCTCGGTATTTCCCAGGGAAAACTCCCGGGGTTCCACCCGGAAAAACCAGGGCACCTGGGGAACCGGTTCCACCCGGAATCCCTGTCGGGAAAGACCCTCCATCACCGGAGAGGGATCCCCGATTTTGAGAGTATTTAAGCGAAAATAAAGGGGTAGAGGTTGGGAGAGGGCCTCGAGGAAGGCCGGATAATCGGGAATGATCTCCCGATAGCGTTCAAAATACTGATCGGCGGTCTCAGGAGTTTCGGCCATTGCGAAGCCACCGGAAGAGCTTCGGATGATCTTCCACGATCAGATCCGCTTCCCGGAGATGTTCCGGGGGGAGGGTGGTGGTGATGGCTATGCAGAAGAGCCCGGCCGATTTGGCCGAACGGATTCCCGCCGGGGCATTTTCCACCGCGAGGGCCCTCTGTGGAGAAGCCCCCAGTTCCCGGAGACCGGTCAGATAGGGGTCGGGATGGGGTTTGCGTCGGGGGACCCGGTCCCCGCTGACGATAAGATCGAACAGTTTTTCCACGGAAGCGGGGAGGACCTCCCGCAGGATTTCCCGATGAGAACTGGTAACCAGGGCCAGTTTTCGTCCCTCGCGTTTGAGTTCTTCCAGTTGTTCCACCACCCCCGGAAAGGGTTGGACCCGGGAACGGTATTTCCGGGTGAAGATCTCCTTCTGGAGTCGGAAGGCCTCTCGAAAAAACTCCGGCGTGGGGATGATCCCCTGCCCGGTGAAAAGCTCCCGGGCGGTATCCAGTTCTATGGCGCCTTCGTGCAGATAAATGGCCTCCTCCGGAATCTCCAGCCCAAAGGAGCGAAAGGCCTCCTGCCAGGCCCGGACATGCCAGGGCATGCTATCCAGAATCACTCCGTCGAGATCAAAAAGCAGGACTTCTTTCATAAGAGACTCATCACCTCCTCCGGATCCAGTCCCCGGATAAGGATAATCTTTTCCCGGGATTTTTCACCTGAAAGAAGGGTAAGATTTCGGCGTGCGATTTTCAATCTTTGGGCCAGGAATTCCAGGAGAGCCGCGTTGGCCCGACCTTCCTGGGCCGGAGCCGTAAGCCGGATCTTGAGGGCCTCTCCGTGGTAACCGACAATTTCATTCTTCCTGGCCCTCGGTTGAACCCGAACCCTGAGAAGCGTCCCCTCCGGATGTTTCTGGACCGCGAGCACGGGATTTCTCCTCCAGGTGTTCCAGATAGGAAAGTAAAAGGGCCCTGAGATCCAGACGAAGCTTTTCCCGGACCTTCCACAATCTTTCAATATCTTCTTCTAGCTCCCGGGCTTCCTTTTCGGCTTCTTCTATAATGCGACGGGCCTCGGCTTCGGCCTGGGCCTTTATGGTTTCGCTGAATTCATCCAGCCGGCGCAGGGCCTCCCGAAAGGCCCGGACCTCCTGTTGTAGTTCTGCGATTTCCTGTTCCTTACGGTTCAATTCATCCCGCAGTTGATGATTTTCCCGGATGACTTCCTTGAGGAGATCCGCCACTTCGTTCAGGAAATTGCGTACCGCCCCCCGGCTATAACCGATGGGGACCACACTGAAACGTTTCTCTCGGATGTCGCGGGGAGTGAGTTTCATCGCAGCCTCAGGGATAGTTCGTAAAGGGTGGGCACCAGAAATTGTTGCAGGAAGACGATGGCCAGAATCACCACCAGAGGAGAGAGATCCAGGCCACCTATGGGGGGAAGGACCCTTCTCACCCTCCAGAGCACGGGTTCGGTAATCTGATAGAGGAAGCGTACGATGGGATTAAAGGGGTCGGGATTCACCCAGGAAATGATGGCCCGGATGATGATGACCCAGAGATAGAGCGTGAGCACCAGATCTATTACCTTGGCCAGGGCTGCCAGAAAATATCCCAGTACAAACATAGACTATCCTCTCCCGAAGGGACATACCGGGAAACGACATTCCTTACAGTGCAGACAATACCCCCCATGTCCCAGGGCGGCAAGATCCTTGCGGGTAAGAATTTCCCCGGCCAGCACCCGGGGCAACACCAGGTCTAGGATGGTTACCCCGTGGTACATGCCGCAGGCCGGGACCCCCAGGATGGCTTTTTCGCCCAGATAGGCCACCAGAAACATGTTTCCCGGCAAGACCGGGGCTCCGTAAGTAAGGGGATGGGGGTTAAGATCGGCTATGGCCGCCCGGGTGACATCGTCCGGATCCACGGACATACCTCCGGTAACCAGGACCAGATCCACCCCTTCCTGCAGCATGGCCTCGATGGCCTGACGGATGCGTTCCCGGTCATCCGGGACGAATTCCGGCCCCAGCACCTCCAGGCCGTAGGCCCGGAGTTTGGGGAGCATCACCGGGGCAAAGGCATCCTGAATGCGGCCGTAATATACCTCGTTTCCGGTGATCACCAGGCCGGCCCTGGACATCCGGCGGGGAAGGACCCGCAGGACCCCCGGGCTTTGGGCCGCGATGCGTTCCACTTCCTCCAGGAGGCTCTCCTTGACCACCAGGGGGATGGCTCTCCCTCCGGCCAGGGGTTCTCCCTTTTGCACCCAGAAGTTTCCGTGTCGGCTGCTGAGGGCTATTTCCCCCAGGAGATTGATCCGGTACAGGGCCTCCACATCCACCTTGAAGAGCCCCTCCCGGGCGGCCCGGAAGGTGACTTTGCCCTCCCGAACCTCCTCGGAAAAGGTTACCCCTTCCCCGGCCACGGCCCGGGCCAGACGCAGGGCCGCCTGGTCCTCGTGCAGTTCGTCCGGATCGATTTCCAGGACATAGATATGATCCTTGCCCAGGCGCTTGAGATGGGGAATATCCTCCTCCCGAACCACATGCCCCTTACGGAAGGCCGGACCCTTGAATTCCCCGGGGCGAATCTCGGTAAGATCATGAGGAAGGACCATCCCCACCGCCTCCTCAACGGGGACGGTCCTAGCCCTCATGGTGACGGGCCTCCTTTTTTTCGTAGGCTTCGATGATGCGCTGCACCAGCGGATGCCGGACCACGTCTTTCTTGGTGAAGAAGACGAAGGCAATCCCTTCCACATCCCGCAGAATCTCCACCGCCTCTACCAGGCCGGATCTCTTGGGATCCGGGAGGTCTATCTGGGTAATGTCTCCGGTGATCACCGCCCGGGAATTATATCCCATACGGGTAAGAAACATCTTCATCTGATCGGAGGTGGTATTCTGGGCCTCATCCAGGATGATAAAGGCCTCATTAAGGGTGCGCCCGCGCATGAAGGCCAGCGGGGCCACCTCGACAACCCCCTTCTGGAGGAGGCGGGAGGCCTTATCAAAGGGAAGCATATCGTAGAGGGCGTCGTAAAGAGGCCGAAGATAGGGGTTTACCTTTTCCACCAGGTCTCCGGGAAGGAACCCCAGTTTTTCTCCGGCCTCCACCGCCGGCCGCACCAGGACGATACGGGATACCTCGCCCTTCATAAGGAAAGAGATGGCCATGGCCATGGCCAGATAGGTCTTTCCGGTTCCGGCCGGCCCCACTCCGAAGACGATATCGTGATTGCGAATGGCCTCGATATAACGTTTCTGGGTAATTCCCTTGGGGGTAATGACCTTGCGCCCGGAAGTGACAAAGACCGTATCCAGGAAGATCTCCCGCAGATTGGCCTTGGGATTTTCCGCCAGGATCCGGGCGGCATACTCTACATCGTGGGGATAAAGGGTGTAGCCGGCCTTAAGAAGGCTGTAAAGCTCCTCACAGGCCCGATCGGCCAGTTCGGTGTCCAGAGGATCGCCGGTGATGAGGATCTGGTTGCCCCGGGCCGTTATCTGGACCCGAAAGGCCTTCTCCAGGGCCTTGAGATGGGCACCTCGTTCCCCGAAAAGATGTCGGGCCAGCTTGTAGTCCTCAAAGGTTCGCTCTATCGTGGTGGTCAAGGTTTCCTTCACCTCCATGTCTTATAAATAAATTAAACTATATAAGGTTGGCTTTCTCGGTGACGCATTTTTTCCAGTCGCTGGTTATAAAAGTTTATCACCTCTCGCCGACTTATCATCCCCAGAAAGATGCGCGGGTCGTCACTTTTTACTACCGGGAGCTGGTCTATGTTGCGGATGGTGAACTTGCGCAAGACGGTATTGATATCTTCTTCCGGATGAGTGGTGATTACATCTCGTCTGGCGATGTCGCGTATTATTATAACATCCCAGAGGTCTTCGTTAAAGAGATAGGGGCGGACGTCGTTGATGGAGAAGATACCGGAGAGGAAGCCCTCGGAATCCACCACCGGAAAGTATTGTTGTTCGGTGCGTCCGAAGAGGGTCACGAATTGGCGCAGGGTCATGTCCTCCGGCACCACGGCATAGACCTTTTCGGGCCGGAAGATATCCTTGACCTTGATGTCCTCCAGAATGTCGGTGAAGAATTCCCCCCGATGGGCCGGGGAATGCACCCGGTTGGGCACCTGGGACTCGTAGAGGCTTTTGACCGGGAGGGGGGAGGAGAGGGTGATCTGGACGAAATAGGCCACCATAACCGAAAGGGCCGCGGCAGGCATGAGGCCGAAGGCCCCGGTGATCTCAAGCACGATAAAGATATTGGCGATGGGGGCCCTGGCTGCGGCTCCGAAAACCGAGGCCATGCCTATTACCACATAAGGGGCCGGAGGCTGGTTGAAGAGATAGGCTACGAATCCCCCCAGCATACCTCCCACCACCAGACTGGGAGCGAAGTCGCCTCCGGAGCCTCCGGAACCGATGGTGATGGAGAAGGCCAGGATCTTGACCAGGCAGACCAGGAGCATGAGTTTTCCAGGTAATTCTCCGTCGATGGCTTTTTGGAGCCATCCGTAGCCGATCCCCAGGACCTGAGGGAGTACCAGTCCGAGGAGTCCCACCAGAAGACCTCCCAGAGCGGCGGTGACATAAAGGGGGAGAGGCAATCGTTCGAAGAATCGGGATATGGAATGGAAGACCAGGGGAATTATGGTGCCTATAACCCCGGCCAGAATGCCCAACACCAGGAAGCCGAAATATTGTTCCAGGGAGGGTATGGCCAGCTCGGCGGGCATGCGGAAGAGGGGCTGCCAGCCCACGATGAAACCGCTGAGAAGATAGGCCACTCCGGCGGAAAAGATGCAGTAGATAAGGGCCTGGGCCTCGAACTCTATTTGACTGTAAAGGACCTCCACCGCGAAGAAAGCCGTGCCAATGGGAGAACGGAAGATGGCCGAAAGTCCCGCGCTCATTCCGATCACTACCAGCAGTCTTCGTTCGTGGGGACTGCGGCGGGTAAGGCGCCCGTAGATAGAACCCACCCCGGCGCCGATTTGCGAGGAGGGCCCCTCCCGGCCTGCCGAACCGCCGGAACCCAGGGTCAGGGCCGAGGCCAGCATTTTTACAAAGGGTACCCTGCCCCTTATACGTCCTTCCAGAAAATGGAAGGCCTTGATTACCGCTTCGGTGCCGTGCCCCCGGGCCTCGGGAGCCAGGAGATACACCACCAAGCCGGAAAGGAATCCGCCTAGGGTGGTAACCAGGGGGATAAGGGCCCGCCCGTAAGGGCCCACGATTTCCTGAGGGATTCCCCCTTCGTTGGGTAGCCCCGGGGGGTGATAGTGGGCCAGGTACCCCAGGAAGAAATCCCGGGAAAGGTTGACCATGACATCGAAGATGCGGACCAGAACAGCCCCGGCCAGTCCTATGATAATAGCATCTACCAGGAGCCGAACCTGCTGTCTTCTCACCCCGAGGAAACCTCCTCGCCTTCCTTTACTATACCTTGGCCCGATACTCAAGCGCTTGCTTTATGTTGCGGGCTTGAGTATCCTTGGAGATAAGAATACTTCAACGCAATTTTGGCAGGGGGTAATTTATGGGGCTGCAAAAGATTATCACTCAATACATACCTTTGGGAGTATATGTGGTTACGGTAAGAGACAGGGATAAAATCAACGGGATGACCGCGGCCTGGGTGACGCAGGTTTCTTTTCGGCCCCGTCTTCTGGCTGTGGCCATTGCTCCGGAGCGATATACTTACGAACTTCTCAAGAATTCCGGGGTTTTCTGTATCAATGTCCTGGGGGAGGATCAAATAGATCTGGCCAGGCATTTCGGCTTTCGTTCCGGAAAGGACGTGGATAAATTTGCCGGGGTGCCTTACATTAACGCCCTTAAGGGTTCTCCGGTGCTCAAGAGTGCCATCGCCTATTTCGAATGTACGGTGGTTTCCACCTGTCAGGTGGGGGATCATGAGCTCTTCGTGGGAGAGGTGGGGGATTATGCCGTGCAGGCCGAGGGGGCCAAACCGCTGATCTTTCGCTGGGACGACTTTTTCGGGGGAGTGGAGGCCTGAGATGGCGGCGGAAGGTGGTGCGGGCGAAGAACTTCTGGTGCTCCATGAAAGATGGGTCCGGATGGCCCGGGCCCATTTGCGCGAGATCGTAGCGGTGGTGGTAGGGGTGGTATTGGTCCTGTCTCTGTGGGCGGGATACAGATTTTACCAGGATCGGCGTGAGGGTAAGGCGGCTATTCTTTACCTAAAGGCCCTTTCCCTTAAGGATCGGGCCCGGGGGTATCAGGCGCTTCAGAGGTTGATGCGGGAATACCCCGGCACGGTAGTGGCCCGGGAGGCCCGTCTGTATCTCTGGGAGAGGGATCTGAGCCGCAAACCTCCCGCGGACTTACTTAAAGAGATTAAGCAGATTTCCCGGGGGGCCCGGGGAGAGATGAAGATCTCCTGTACCCTGGGAAGGGCTTATCTTCTGGAGGAAATCGGCCGTCCGGAAGAG
>NZ_WFVX01000046.1:0-13870 GCF_015491435.1 Thermosulfurimonas sp. | reverse complement strand
TTCCTGGGCCGCGGTGAGGAGGGCGAATTTCTCCGCAGGGAACCTTTCCCTAAACCAGGGACAGAAGAAGTTCCGGCAGAGGAGGGGACGGGCGGGAAGGGAGCAGCCCTTTTCGGTAAGAAAGAAGCAGCCGGCAGGAAAGGCCCTCCTTTGCGGAAGCCGGGCCTCGAGAAAGAGGTTTATCAGAAGGAGTTCCCGGCTGACGTGAAGTTCCATGTCCCGGCCGCAACAGGTGGGCTCCCCCCGGGCCGCACATTCCGCACAGAGCCGGTAGGCCCCGGTTTCACGATAGAGCCTTTCGGTTTCCGCAAGGGCCTTCCGGAGCTCCGCAAGGAGGCGAGTCAAACGAGGGTCCTCGCAAAGCCGGGGACTTAGTTTCGGCCAGAGGGCAAGGGCTTCTTCCAGGGTGCGGAGGAAGAGGGTTTCGGAGGTCACGGGCAGGGCGGCGAGGCCTCGGGATTTATGCGAAAGATAACCAGTCCGGTAAGGAGCTTGGGGTAAAAGTAGGTGGACTTGTGGGGCATGACCTTTCCGCTGCGGGCCACCTCTTCCAGTACCTTTGCCGGGGTGGGAGGGAGCAGGAAGGCCAGAGCCCCTTTATCGGCTTCGTGACGCACCTCCTCCGGCCAGGGGGTATAGGTGAGGAGACCTTTCTCCTTGAGGTCCTTTTCCGTTTCTCCGAAGAGCCGGAGCACGATTCGGGCACACCAGGAGGCCGGGAGCCGGCTTTCCGGAAGCCCGCTTTCCCTTTGCCAGCGTTCCAGGACCTCCCGGTGCAGGCGCACCTTATAGGCGCGGCGCTGAAAGAAAAGGAGAAAGGCCCCTTCCTCGGAGGGAAGGGATTCGGTGAGGGAGGCTTCCTTCACCTCGCCCAATTCCGTGAGGATCTTCCGTAGCCGGGACTCCTCAGGGACCCGTCTCAGAATGCGATGGGTGGGCAGTACCAGAAGTCCCGGGTCCTCGAAGGGGCACAGGTACATCATCATGTAATGGAAACATCGGGGGCCTTCCGGACGCAGACGCGATTCCATCTCCTGGGCGTAGCGCAGAGCGGTGGTGTAGCGGTGGTGACCATCGGCGATATAGAAGGGCCTTTCCTGCCAGAAGGAGCAGAGGGCCCGGTGCACCTCGGGGTCCCGGAGGCGATAGAGTTCGTGGCGCTGTTCTCCTTGGGTCTGAATTTCCAGGATTTTTTCCTCCGGGCGCGCCTGAAGGGTGAAAAGTTCTGGATCGCGATAGAGAACAAAGATCTGGCTGAACTGAGCGGAGGTGGCCCGCAGGAGTTCCAGCCGGTCCTCCGTTACCCGCGGGAAGGTCTTCTCGTGGGGGAGGATTTTCCCTTCGGTAAAGGGACTCAACCGGACCAGGGCGATGAACCCCGTGCGGGTGTATTCTTTTCCGGCCACCGAGAAATGCAGACGATAGAGATAGATGCTGGGAAAGTCTTCCCGGATGAGAATCCCTTCTTCTATCCACCGTTGTAATGAACGGGCGGCCTGGCGATAGCGCTCCGGTCCTCCCCCCAGCTCAAGGTGAAAGATATTGTACGGATCGCGGCGCAGATACTCCTGGGCCTCTTCCGGAGTAACCACATCATAGGGTGGAGCCACCACCCGGGAGAGGTCCACCCGCTCGGGATGATACCGCCAGCCGTAAAAGGGTCTTACCTCGGGCATGGCCTTTCACCTAATATGAAACCCCTTTTTCGTCAACTTGCCTCGAGGGGTTTAGTGTTTATATGTTGAAATAGACCCGGTGACATCCTTAAGGGAGGGGAGGAATGCAGGTTTTACTGGCCATTCTGGTAGGTGTAGCCATTCTGGTCCTTTTGGTGCTGGGGGTGGTGCTCTGGAAGCTAAAGGAGGTGCTGGAGAGGGTGCAGGTTACGGTGGCACGCTCGGAGCAGACCCTGGCGGCCACGACCCAGACCCTGGAAAGGGTTAATCATCTGGCCGAAGAGGTGGCGGTGCTACCCGGGGCTATACGGGAGCTCCTGGATTCCTTCCGGGAAATAGCCCGGGATCTCTCCGAAGAGGTTAAGGCCCGGCTGGAGCGGCTGGATACCCTGCTGGAGGCCCTGGAAGGAAGGGTCTCCGGAGAAATCCCCCGGGTACTGGTGCAGACCGAACGCACCCTCTCCGAGGTGGAGGGGTTGATAGCCGGTCTGCGGGAGAAGCTTTCGGCCCTGGATGAACTGACCGAGGCGGTGCGAACCCTTTCCCGCTCTTTCCATGAGGTGAGCCGTACGGCCACCGTGGCTGTGGATACGCTAAATCGTGAGTTGCAGGACCTGGTGGTAGAGCTTTCGGCTGCCGTGGCCGGAGTGAGGGAGGGGATGAAGGTGGTTTCTAAATTAATACCTTTCCGAAAACGTAATCCTTAAAAGGAGGTGATCAAAAATGGCCGAACAGGGAATCTCTCTGGGTAAGGTAGCGGCGGCTTTTGTCCTGGGAGGGCTGGTAGGAGCTGGTCTGGCCCTGCTTTTTGCCCCGGCTAGTGGCGAGGAGGTAAGGGAACGGCTGCGTTCCAAGGGAGAGGAAACCAGGGAGAGACTGAGGGAGAAGACCGGGGAGCTCCGGATGAGGGCGGAGGAATTGCGGGAGCGGGCCGAGGAACTCAAGAGTCGAATCCTGTCCGGAGCCGAAGAGATCAAGGGCCGCGGAATAGAGACGCTGGAGGAGGCCAAACGGGTGCTGGAGGAGGCCATCGAGGCCGGTAAGGAGGCCATGCGTCGGGAGAAGGAAAAGCTGGCCCAGAAGCTGAAAAGGGAGGAAGCCGCGGGGGCGGCCTAGATCTTGCTCTCCCCCCACCCGAGTTTGTCCCTCAGGATGGTAAAATAGCTCCGGGTGGGGGAGGTGAGAAGTTTAAGCGGGCGCGGATGGCGCTGGATGGTTACCTTCCCCCCGGCCGGAAGTTCCCGGTTGATCCTTCCATCCACTACCAGATGCACCTCGGGGGAAGGGCTGATGAGCTGGATTTCCACCTGGGTTTCCGCCGGGAGGACCAGGGGCCGGGCGCTGAGCATGAAGGGGCAGATAGGGGTCAGGACCAGGGCCTGAGTGCGGGGATGGAGAATGGGGCCCCCGGCGGAAAGGTTATAAGCCGTGGACCCCGTGGGGGTGGCGGCGATGAGCCCGTCGCCGTAATAGGTGGTAAGATATTCCTCGCCGGCCCGTACGCGCAGGTGAATCATGTGCCCCAGAGGCCCCTTGAGGATGGCGGCCTCATTAAGGGCCAGGAATTCCTCCTCCTTTAGGTTCACCCGCAGCAGCATGCGTTCCTCCTGGGGCAGGTCTCCACGGAGAAGACGGGAAAGAGCCAGTTCGGCTTCTTCCAGCTGGATTTCGGTGAGAAAGCCCAGTTTGCCGTAATTTATCCCCAGGATGGGAAGATCCAGTTGATGGGCCACCGGGGCGGCCCGCAACAGGGTGCCGTCTCCCCCCACCACCAGAACAAAATCCGCCCCTTCCGCCCGGCGGGGAGATACGGTTTCAATACCCATTTTTTCCAGAAGCTCCATCAGAGGAGGTGGCAGGGAAAGTCCTTCCTTCAGATAGAGAATGGCCCTCATTGGTTGACATTTTAGAAGGTCTGGGCGAAAGGTAAAGTGTGAAGATCCCGGCCCTGGTGTCTCTTATTTTGATCCTGTGGGGAGGTCTGGCGCATGCGGCCTGGCGGATCGAGGCCCGAAAGCTGACCCTTTACCACCGGCGCCATATAGCCATTGCCGAGGGGCAGGTGGTTATCTCCGGCCGGGGGCTTACCATTTTTGCCCCCCGGGCCCGTTATGAAATGGAAACCAAGCGCCTGTGGCTCTGGGGGCCGGTAAAGATACTCACCCCGCACGGGGACTGGCTCAAGGGAAAATGGGCCTTTATGGATCTGCGTTCCGGCGAGGGAAAGATAGAAGGGGCTTATCTCTTCATCAAGAAGGACCGGGTTCAGGTGCGGGCCAGGAGGATGATCCGCCTGGGGGAGGATCGATACGAGGCCTACCAGGCGGTTATTTCCACCTGCGATCTGCGGTGCGAGGAGGCCCCTCCCTGGAGTTTTCACGCCCGGAAGGTGGAGATCCGGGAGGGAAGGGCCCGGGCCCACTGGGTCTCCTTCTGGGTTAAACGCTTCCCCCTGGCCCTGAGTCCCCTGGTGACCATGGCCATCAAGCGAAAGCGTAAAAGCGGTTTCCTGTTCCCGCGGCTGGTTACCGGCTCTCGCACCGGGGTGGGGGTGGAGGTCCCGCTTTTCCTGGCCCTGCACGATAGCTTCGATGCCACCCTCTCTCCCCTCTGGATGAGTCGGCGAGGGGTGCTATTTTCCGTGGAGGGACGCTGGAGGCTGTCCCGCGACGCGCAGGGGATAATTCGCTACCGCTATCTCCACGATCGCCTGGAGGACCACGATTATAACCACGATGGTATTGTGCGCGGCAACACCAGCCGTTACTGGATAACCGCCCGTGTGGATCAGAGGCTTTCTCCCCGCACCGATCTTCATCTGGATCTGGATCTCCTTTCGGATCGGGATTTTCTGGAGGAGTTCGAAGGGGGGCCCTTCGGATTTTCCGAGACCAATCGGGTCTATCTGAAGTGGTTCGGCCGGAGCCTGGAGGAAAGGAATCAGCGCTACCGCACCTCCAGGCTCTGGCTGGCCCATCGCCGGTTCAATACCTATGTGGAAGCAGGAGGAGCCTATCGCGACTGGGTGCTCCCCGGGGGGCAGGCCACGGTGCTCTCCCCCCTGGCCGATATATATCTCTTTTCCCTGACCCGTCCGCTCCGGGGGCCCTTTACCTTCAACCTGGGGGCCGAGGGAACTTACTGGTATCGGGAGGAAGGATCCAGGGGATGGCGATTTCACCTGGCCCCGGAGCTGGCCCTTAATCTGCCCCTGGGGCCTCTGGAAAATCGTCTGAGTTATCAGCTCCTTCACACCCGTTACGCCGTGGACTGGGACAACGGCACCACCCAGGATCTGACCCGAACCCTCTACCAGATCAAGGCCGAAAGCACCCTGGAGTTTTATCGGGTTTATCCCCTGCACCACGGAGATCTGGTGGGGCTGAGACACAGTCTGCGCCCCTACCTGCGTTATTTTTATCGTCCGCCTAAAAACCAGGAGGATCTGCCCCTCTGGGAGAGTGCCGACCGTCTTCCCCCGGCCCATTACCTGGAATACGGACTTCTCCAGTTCCTCACCGCTAAAAGCCGCCCCGGAGGGGGACCGCGTTACTGGGATCTCATGCGTTTTAACCTCTATCAACGTTACGATTTTCGACGGGAGGCCTCAGCCGGAGAAGAACGACACCCCTTTTCCAATCTCTTTTCCGAACTGGAAATCCGCTTTCCCTCCCGGCTCAGTTTGCGCTACGATCTGGTCTATAATTTCTACGGCCTGGGGCTTACCCGACAGGAATTGAACCTCTCCTGGTCACGTTTCCTCCTGGATCAGGTCAATGTGGGGTACCAGAGAGACAAACTCCGGAGGATAAAACAGCTCAATCTTTCCGGACGCAGACGTTTCGGGCATCATTTCATCCTCCACGGGGCCCTTTCCCGCAATCTCATCCGGCAGGAGACCTCCTCGGCCTCTCTGGGTTTGACCTATGAGGGCTCGTGTTTCAGCCTGGATTTCACCCTGGGGGTGACGCCAGAGGAGACCCGTTTTTCCTTCTGGGTAAACCTCTACGGGTTGGGGGGCTACGGAAGACAGTTCACCCGGGGGCCGTGAGGTTGACCACCATATCCGGGCGCAGTAGTCTTTCGGGCATGAGGATCGCCCTGGCCCAGATCAACCCCACGGTGGGTGATCTGGAAGGTAATCTGGAAAAGATCCTCGCTTACTGGGAAAGGGCCCGGGAGGTCTCGGCGGATCTGGTCTGTTTTCCCGAACTGGCCCTGTGTGGTTATCCCCCCCGGGATCTCCTCTATCGGCGGGAGTTCCTTGCCGCGCTGGAGGAAACCCTGCGGAAACTGGTCTCCCGGGTGGATCGGCCGGCCCTGGTGCTGGGGCTCCCGGAAAGGAACCAGGGTCCCGGACACCTCCTCTGGAATTCTCTGGTCTTTATCCGCGAACACCGGATCCTATACCGCTATCGTAAAGGTTTGATCCCTTATTACGACATCTACGAGGAACCCAGGTATTTTGAAGGGGGCAGCGAGCCCGGGCTCCTGGAGTTTTGTGGTCTGCGTCTGGGGTTCACCATCTGCGAGGACATATGGAACGAACCCGGTTTTGTCCCCAAACCCTATGCGCGGGACCCGGTAAGGGAACTTTCCGCCCGGCGTCCCCAGGTGACCATCAATCTTTCCGCCAGTCCCTTTCATCTGGGGAAGTTTTCCACCCGGCTGGATCTCCTGGCCCGCAAGATCAGGCTCCTGGGCACGCCTTTTTTTTATGTCAATCAGGTAGGGGCCCAGGATCACCTCATCTTTGACGGAGCCAGCATGGTCCTTTCCCCGGAGGGGCGTATCCTGGCGCAGGCCCGGGATTTCGAGGAGGACCTCATCTGGTACGATCTGACTACCGGAGAGGGCACCCTGCATCCCGTCTCCAGCCGCCGCTCCGAGGCCCTGCTCAAGGCCCTGGTCCTGGGGGTGAGGGATTTTTTCCGGAAGGTAGGGGCCCGCGGGGCCCTGATCGGGCTTTCCGGAGGGATAGATTCCTCGGTTACCGCAGCCATCGCTGTAAAGGCCCTTTCTCCGGAGCGGGTCATCGGGGTGCTGATGCCTTCCTCCTATAACCCTCCGGAAAGCGAGGAGGACGCCCTGCTCCTGGCCCGCAACCTGGGCATTCGGACCCTCAGGCTCCCCATTTCCGCCCCCCTGGCCGCCTTTCGGGGGGTCCTTTCCGAGGGGCTCGGAGGCAATATCTCCGGCCTGGTAGAGGAGAACCTTCAGGCCCGGATCCGTGGAGTCCTCCTTATGGCCCTTTCCAACCATTTTCCTGGATACCTGGTGCTCAATACCGGAAACAAGAGCGAAATCGCCGTGGGTTACTGCACCCTCTACGGGGATACCTGCGGAGCCCTTTCGGTTCTGGGGGACGTGACCAAGGATCTGGTCTATGAACTGGCGCTGGAGATCAATCGCGAACGACCGGTGATCCCGGACCGGGTCCTGCGCAAGCCCCCTTCGGCGGAGTTGCGACCGGATCAGAAAGACGAGGACGATCTTCCCCCTTATTACCTGGTGAACAACGTGGTGCGGGCCTATGTGGAACGGGGTCTTTCTCCGGAGGAGATTATAAGGCTGGGGATCCCGGAGAGGGTGGTCAGGGAGGTTCTCGGCAGGTTGCGCCGGGCGGAGTTCAAACGCTGGCAGTTACCTCCCACCCTGCGGGTAAGTCCCCAGGCTTTCGGTTACGGATGGCGCTATCCCATCGCCCACGGTTTCCCCTTGGAAAATCCGGAAAGGCTTTACCGACCCGGGGAACCGAAGAAAGAGACGCCGAGCGAGGGATGAAGGGCTATATCCAGGTCTATACCGGGGAAGGGAAGGGAAAGACCACCGCGGCCCTGGGGCTGGCCCTGCGGGCCCTGGGGGCCGGTCTTCGGGTGGCCCTGATCCAGTTCCTCAAGAAAGGGGAGTACAGCGAGATCCGGGCCCTGACCAATTTCGGTCCCTGGGTGGAGGTCTGGCAGTTTCATTCCGGGGGCTTCGTGCGCGGGGAACCGGATGAAGCCGTAAAAGAGGCGGTGGCCCAGGGATGGGACAAGGCCCGAAAGATCATCCTCTCCGGGGATTTCGAGGTAGTGATCCTGGACGAGATCAATCTGGTCCTGCACTTGGGGTTGATCCCTGTCTCCGAGGTGCTCGAGGTCCTTTCCTCCCGTCCGGAAGGGGTGGAGGTGGTGCTTACCGGGCGTTACGCCCCTCAGGCCCTGATCGAGGCCGCGGATCTGGTTACGGAGATGCGTAAGGTGAAACACTATTATGACCGGGGGGTGCCGGCCCGGAAGGGGATCGAGAAATAACTATCTGAGCACCTCTCGATAGGTAAGGGCCCGTTTCAGGGTTAGAGGGTCGGCATAACGTACCTCCATACCCAGGGCCAGACCACAGGCCAGACGGGTAACCCGCACCGGATAGTCCTTGAGTAACTCCAGGATATAAGCCGAGGTGGCCTCCCCGGCTGCGGTGGGGGAGAGGCCCAGCAGAACCTCGCGGATTCCGTTCTGTTTTATCCGGCTCAGGAGTTCCGGAAGGCGCAGTTCCTCCGGCCCCAGCCCGTCGCGGGGAGAAAGTAGCCCGTGGAGAACGTGATAACGCCCGCGGAAGACCCCGGCGGATTCGATCACCGCAAGTGCTGCCGGGTCTTCCACCACGCACAGTACCGTAGGGTCTCGCTGCGGGTCCTGGCACAGGGAACACAGGTCCTCTTCGGTGAAGTTCCCGCATTCCCGACACAACTTGATGCGGGGAAGTTCCCCCAGGGCCCGGGATAGTTCCTCGGCCCGTTCGGGATGTGAGATCAGGTAAAGGGCCAGCCGGGTGGCACTTTTTTCTCCCAGCCCGGGCAGAAGGGCGAGAGCCCGGATAGCCCGTTTTAGGGCTTCGGGAAATCCGGCTTCCATCCCTTACATGCCGAAAAGCCCCGGGATTTTGAGCCCACCCGTGATCTTGGCCATTTCCTCCTGGACCATTTCCTGCGAACGCCGCAGAGCTTCATTGACCGCCGCCACGATCAGATCCTCCAGCATCTCCCGATCTCCGGCCTCAAAGATCTCCGGGTCGATCTTTACCGAGACTACCTCCTGGCGTCCGTTGACCACCGCGGTGACCATTCCGCCCCCGGCACTGGCCGAAACGGTGCGCTCCGCCAGTGTTTCCTGTAGTTCGGCCATCTTCTTCTGAATCTTCTGGACCTGTTTCATGAGCTGTTGCATCTGCGGTGGAAGCATGGGTTCACTCCTCTGTTCGGGGTTTTACCCAGGCCACCTTACCTCCGAAAATGGCCAGGGTTTCTTTTACCTCGGGTCTTTCGAGAAGCCTTTCCTTGAGATTCTGATCCGGGCTCTCCTCCACCCGGATTTCCAGGATCTTCCCGGTACGGGTAAAAAAGTACCCGCTGAGCTCCTCCTGGAGATCCCGGTCCTCGAGCAGGGTCCCCCGGGGGACCTTCAGCACCAGATGTTCCCCCTCCTTTTCCGGAGGAGAGAGGGAGGCCAGCAGGGCCGCAAAACGGGGTTTTTCCTTACGGGCCTGGGCCAGAAATTCCTCCCAGGAGGTATCCGTTTCCGGCCTCGAGGGTTCCCTGGTCACGGTTTCCGCAGCCGGGGGGCTCTCCGGCGCCTTCTGATAGAGTTCCTCCAGTTTACGCAGGATCTCTCTCAGGGAGGCCAGTTTTCCGATTTCGCAGAGCCGGGCCAGATGGAGTTCGAAGCTTAAGTGGGGATAGGCACTGCGTTTCAGGGCCTCGGTGCCCCGGAGGAGATGCTGGAAAAGGAGGAGGGCCTCCTCGGGTTCCACCTCCATGGATAGTGCTCGCAGGGTGGCGATCTCAGCCGGAGAGAGTTCCTCCGCCGGTCCCTTTCGGCTCACCTTGAAGGCCAGGAGATGCCGGAAGAATTCGGTAAGGCTCTCGGAAAGATAGACCAGATCCACTCCCTGACGATAGGCCTCCTCGGAAAGGGCCAGCACCTCGGCCAGGTCCCGATTGATGATGGCCCGGGCCAGTTTTTCCACCAGTTCCCTTTCCGCCAGACCGAAGGCCTCAAGGAGCTCCTCCCGGGTACGAACTCCGTAAGCCAGGGCCTGGTCGAGCAGAGAAAGGGCATCCCGCAGGCTGCCTTCGGCCTCCCGGGCTATGATCAGCAGAGCATCTTCCTCTATCTGAGCCCCTTCCCGCCGGGCTATGTCCTGGAGATGTTCCACCAGCACCGCCGGGGGAATACGTCGAAAGTCGTAGCGCTGGCACCGGGAGAGGATGGTCACCGGTAGCCGGTGGGGTTCGGTGGTGGCCAGGATGAAATAGACATGCGGAGGGGGTTCCTCCAGGGACTTGAGCAGGGCGTTGGCCGCCTCGCGGGTGAGCATGTGGGCCTCGTCGATGATATAGATTTTGGCCCTCCCCCGGGCCGGAGCGAACTTGAGGTTCTCGCGTAATTCCCTTACCTCATCGATACCCCGGTTGGAGGCGGCATCGATTTCGATCACGTCCAGAGACCGACCCGCGGTGATTTCCTCACAGGACAGACACCGATTGCACGGTTCGGCCGGATCGTTTCCTTCACAATTCAGGGCCTTGGCCACGATCCGGGCCACGGTGGTCTTTCCGATTCCTCTTATTCCGCAGAAGAGAAGGGCATGGGCCAGACGCCCCTGGCGCAGGGCGTTCTGAAGGGTGCGCACCACGTGAGGCTGCCCCACCACCTCGGCGAAACGCTGGGGCCGATATTTCCGTGCCAGGACCAGATAGGCCATTTCTTAGAGAACTATAGCGCCTTTCGGTCCGGATAAAAAGGGGCCGGAGCTTATGCTCCGGCTCGGGGGGTATCTTTACCACCCCGGGGAGGATAGCCGGAAGCAGACCGAGGAAAAGAGGGTAAAATGGTCGGGTAATGGGAAAGGCCCTGGCCTTTGTGGGAACTATGTCCTCGGTGGGCAAGAGCCTGCTTGCGGCTCTGGCCTGTCGGTATTTTTCCCGCCAGGGGTTCCGGGTCTGGCCCTTTAAGGCCCAGAACATGAGTCTTAACGCCCTGGCCACCGAGGAAGGGGAGATGGCCTGGGCCCAGGCCTATCAGGCCCTGGCCGCCGGTCGCCGGCCCTCGGTGCGCATGAATCCCCTGCTGCTCAAGCCCCTGGCCGAACGTCGGGCCGAAATCATCTTCCTGGGGCGCCCGGAAGGGGTCCTTCCCGCCGGAGAATTCCGGGCGTTTCGCCGGCGCTACCGGGAGCGCGTTTTCGCGGTGTTCGAGGAGGTGCTTGCCGCCAACGATCTGGTCATCGTGGAGGGAGCGGGCGGGCTGGCGGAATTGAATCTCCTGGATGGAGACCTTGCCAACTACGAGCTTCTGCGCACCTTCCGGGTTCCTTATGTCCTGATCGGGGACATCGATCGGGGAGGCATCTTCCCTCAGATCTGGGGGACCTACGCCCTCCTTCCCGAGCTCCGTGAACAATCGCTGGGTTTTGTGGTGAACAAGTTCCGGGGAGATCCCGGGCTTTTTGAGGAGGGAATGGAGCTTCTCGCCCGGCGCACCGGCAAACCGGCTCTGGGTCTCCTTCCCTATCTTCCGGACCATTTCCTGGAGGAGGACAGCGCTTCCCTGCCCCTTTCCGCCGGGTTCAGGAAAAGGGAAGCCCTCCGCATAGCGGTTCTGGCCTATCCCTATCTTTCCAACTTCCTGGATTTCGATCCCCTGCGCCAGGAAGAGGGGGTGGAGGTGGTGTTTACCCGGGACCCCCGGACCCTCGCCGAGGCCCATCTGGTGATCCTCCCGGGGTCCCGCAATGTGGGCGAAAGCCTGAGATGGATAAGGGAACAGGGGCTTGAGGATCTCCTGCGGGAAAAGGCCCGCCGGGGTTTCCTGTTCGGTCTCTGCGGAGGGTTTCAGATCCTGGGAGAGACTCTGGAGGACCCCGAAGGCCTGGAATTCGGGGGTCGGCTGGAGGGGCTGGGGATCCTTCCCCATCGGACCCTGTTCCGCCGGCCCAAACGGGCCGGAAGGCTGGAAGACCGCCCGGGGTTTCCCTTCTGGTCCGAACCCCTGTCCGGGTTTGAGATCCGCTACGGAAGGAGTTTCCTCGGTCAGAGGGAGATCGTGAGCCTGGCCTCGGAACGGGTGTTCGGCACCTACCTCCACGGGATCTTTTTCCAGGATCGTTTCCGGCATTCCTTCCTGGCCTATCTGCGTGAGGCCCTGGGTCTGCCCGCCGTCCCTCCTCTCTCCTATCAGAAAAGGGTGGAAGGACTTCTGGACCGGGTCCTGGCCCGACCGGAATGGGCGGCCTTTTTCCGCCGCCTGGAGGATCTCTGGCCGGGCTAGAGGCGCTGCAGAAAATACACCCGGGTCTTTCCGGAGGGATTCTGCGGAAGGGAGGGGGGAAGCTCAAGAAGCTCGCGGGTGGAAAGAGGATAGAGCCATTCCGTAACCTCCAGCCCGGGGCCAAGGGGGCGGGAACCCATCTTCTGGGGGGCCAGATCGGCCCATTCCTCCAGCAGGGCCGGTTGATCCACGATCAGGGTTTCCGGCAGCTCCGGGAGCACCGGCAGGAGTTTCTTCCAGGCCCTCAATCTTTCCGTAAGGGCCGGTAGTTCCCAGTGGGGCTCCTGGACTTCGGTGACCCAGCGGGGAAAGCGCACCTCGATGGTGTCCCCCACGATCATGCGGGAAAGGAAACGGCTTCGTTCCTCCAGGCGCTGAAGTTCCTCGTCCAGACCTTCCAGTTTGTGGTCCAGTCTTTCCGCCAGGGCCAGGATTATCCGGGCGGAAAGCACCGGGTCGTCTTCCTGCTGGTCTTCTCCCCGGAGGGCGCGTTTGATTTCCGAAACGCTCTCCTCCAGCGGCTCCGGAGTCCCTTTAAAGAGGGCTACGTTTTCCGGGTAACGCATAAGGAGCCCCCATTCTTCGTAGCCCCGGATGAGATCCAGGAAGGTCTTGAGTCGATCACCCAGAGGGGGAGGAGTGAGAAAACGGACCCGTCCCTCCCGGTTCAGTTCCCGGGCTATTCCCTCCGGGGGATATTCAGCCGGACGTAAGAGGACCAGTTTTTCCACGGCCTGAAGAACGGCTTCGGCCAGGTCCCTTCGAAGATAGGTCTGGGGATAGAGCAGGGCCTCCACGCCTGAAAGCATAGCTTTTTCCTGGTTCCGGTCAAGCCCCGGATGGAAGTCCCGGGTGGTGAAAAAGGGTTACCCGGAGATACTTTCGGTAATAAACTCTAAAACATGGGTTCTCACTTTTTGCTGGATCTTCTTCTGGTCCTGAGCGGGGCCTGGGCTTTGGGGTATCTGGCTCAATGGCTGGGGCTTCCGGTAATGCTGGGGGAATTGCTGGCCGGTTTTCTTCTGGGGCCCACGGTTCTGGGCTGGATTCATCCCTCCGAGGCCCTCCATCTTCTGGCTGAACTGGGGATCTTCTTTGCTATGTTTTACGCCGGCCTGGAGATGGACCCCCGGGAGCTTGTGGAACACCTTAGGCCCTCGGTGGCGGTGGCTCTGGGGGGTTTCTTCCTGCCCTTTGTGCTGGGGGCCGGGGTGATCTATCTCCTGGGCGGGACCGTTTATCAGAGTCTGTTTGTGGGCATGGGCACCTCCATCACCGCTATCGCTGTCCAGGCGGTAATCCTTCAGAGCCTGCGTATCCATCGCACCCGGCTCGGCCACATCATCATAGGAGCCGCCCTGGTGGATGATGTTCTGGCCCTGATCACCCTCTCCTTTCTGATCGGACTGGTGCGTCGGGGGCAGCCGGATCTCCCCGGTCTGGCCATTCTCGCCCTCAAGGTCCTCCTTTTCTTCGGGCTTACCGTTCTTATAGGCGAGTTTCTGGTCCCCGGGGTGGCCGGAAGGATTACCGATGAGGGGGCCAAGGCCCTTACCTTTGCCCTGCTGGTGGCCCTGATTATGGCCTATCTGGCCGAAAAGGCCGGGCTCCATCAGGTCATCGGAGCCTTTCTGGCCGGTCAGTTCGTACGGCGGGAGATTATGCGTCCCGAGGTCTATGAGAATATATCCCGCTATTTTTACGGCTTGAGTTACGGTTTCCTGCTGCCGGTCTTTTTCGTCACCCTGGCCTTTCAGCTACACTGGAGTATGGAGCCTCGTTTCTGGCTTCTGGTCGGACTCATCACTGTGGTGGCGGTGATAGGAAAATTCGCTGGGGCCGGACTGGGATTGAGGATCTTCGGCTTCGGGTTCTGGGAATGTC
>NZ_WFVX01000045.1:0-15296 GCF_015491435.1 Thermosulfurimonas sp. | reverse complement strand
GTCTTCGAGACGACAGGCCACTGGTCAGGCCGGGGTGTTCCCGGTCGGCCGGGAAGGCGCGGCGAGTAGGACGATCCGGAAGCCGGGAGACCGGCCCGGGGCCGTAAAACGGTGGGGTGCGGCGAGGACTCCGACCCGACCGTGGCCACGGTCTATCCTCGCTAAGCCCCCAAAATCCAAATAAGGGGGTAAAGTATGAAGGGACTTAGTTTGGGTGCTCTGGTAGGAGGGATTTTGTTTTTGATGGTGGGTTGGGTGCAGGCCGGAGCCATAGCCTATCTTCCGCTGAAACATCCCAAGCTTCACGCAAAACCGGCTATCGTGCTCTGCGCCTTCGGCACCTCCACTAAGGCCCGGGTTACCTTTGATTATATCGATCGGGAAGTGCGGAAGGCCTTCCCGGATTATGAGATCCGCTGGGCCTTTACCTCCAACATCATCCGGGAGAAGATGAACCGTATTTATGCCCGCAAGGGAATTTCGAAGCATCTGGCCAGTCTGCACGAGGTCCTGGCCACCCTTTATGCCCAGGGATACCGGAAGGTGGTGGTGCAACCGCTTCATGTATTTCCCGGGCTGGAGTACGAAACGGTGGTGCAGATCTGTAAGAAGTTTCCGGACTTACGCATTGTGGTGGGAGAACCCCTGCTTTTCCGCTGGGAATATGTGAAAGAGGTCTTGAAGATGGTTTCCCGCGAGTTCCTTCCTCCGGGGGAGGGGATCAATATTCTGGTGGCGCATGGCACCGATGTCACCTCTCAGGGGGCCAACATTACCTACCTGGGGCTGGACTGGCTGGTCCGGCATAGCTATCCCAACGTCCTTCTGGGAACGGTGGAAGGGGTGCCGGCCGGAGAGGCGGTCCTGGAGGAGGCCCGGAAATATCCGGCCCGCAGGGTGCGTTTCATTCCCTTTATGCTGGTGGCCGGAGATCATGTAATGCATGACATTATGGGTAAAAATTCGGGAGAGGGGGAGAAAAGCTGGCGGGAGATTCTGGAGGAGGCCGGTAAGGAAGTGGACTGTGTAACCACCACCGTGGAAGGGAAGACCTATTATCGCGGGCTGGGGCTTTATCCGGAAACAGGGCAATTCTTTGTGCGCCAGATCCGACGATCCCTGGAAATCCTGCAACGTTATTAAGGAGAGCCTCTTGTCCAGGCCTGTACTTTACGGGGTGGGGGTTGGACCGGGGGATCCGGAGCTTCTGACCCTGAAAGCGGTGAGGGTCCTCCGGGAGGCGCGGCACATTTTTGTGGCTTCCTCCAGCAAAAACGAACATTCGCTGGCCCTCAAGGTGGCCGGAAGCCATATACCGGAAGGGACTCCGGTGGAAAGACTTCCCTTTCCCATGACGCGGGAGCGCCGGGTGCTTGAGGAGGCCTGGGAGGAGAACGCTCAACGGGTGGCGCGGGTTCTTTCCGAGAAGAACCAGGCGGCCTTTCTCACCCTGGGAGACCCGGCGCTCTTTTCCACCTTCGGTCATCTGGCCCGGAGATTGAAAAAACATCTTCCCCGGGCCGAGGTTCGGCTGATACCCGGAATCACCGCGGCCCAGGCCGCTGCGGCCCGCCTGGGACTCCTTCTGGCCGAAGGAGAGGAGGCCCTGGTCATCGCCAGCGGCCTGGCCGCGGACGAGGTACTACAAAAACTCTCGCGGGAAGCCGCCAGCCTGGTCCTTTATAAGGTTTATCGCCGAGCCGGCGCTATCCTGCGCCTCCTGGAGGAAACCGGACGTCTCCCGGAGACCAGAGCCATCTCCTTCTGCGGGTTTCCCGAAGAGAAGATCTATCCGGATCCGCGCGAACTCTCCGATTCAACCCCCCCTTATTTCACCCTCCTTATCGTGGGAGGGAAACCCCTTGACTGAGTAATACGTATTTTTTAAAAATAACACAAACTAACCAGGAGGGAGGTATGAAGAGGGTATGGTTATGGGTGGTGGTCTGTTTGGTAATACTCGGTAGTTTGGGCACGGGTGCGGCCCTGGCCGCCGACCCGGAGGTGGAGGAACTGAAGAGGATGTTGCGGCAGGTCCTGGAGGAGAACCAGCGCCTGGCCCGCAAGGTGCAGGAGCTGGAGAGACGCCTTAATGCCTACGAAAAAAGGGAGAAGAAGATGGAAAAACAGCTCCGGGTGGAGGCGGTCCCCTCCGGCGAGAAACCCTGGTATCAGCGCCTCGAGGTAGGCCTCCAGGTGGCCGGACTGGTGCAGGGAGCCCTGGGGGTGGACAAGGACCTGGCCAATGTGCATGCTCACGCCGGAAGGGAGCCTGCCGGAACCACGGATCTGGTCCTTACCGACGAAAACAAGGCCTACGGAGCAGCTTCGGTGGACCTGGATTTTACCGCCGATTTTTCGGATCGGGATCGGGCCTATCTCCTGCTGGAGATGGGCTCCGGGAAGAATCCCGACTCCGAGATCCCCAGCTTCTCCGGTATCGTGGATGAGGCCCTTTCCATGGTCCCGGTGGAAACCGAAGACGGGGATGTACGCATAAGTGAGGCCTGGTACGAGAGGGAATGGCACCTTCACGGCGGAAAGTTCCGTTTTCGGGCCGGAAAGATAGACATTACCACCGAGGTGGATCAGAACGAATACGCCAACGATGAAAACGCCCAGTTTATGAGTTCGGCCTTTGTGAATAATCCGGCCGTGGAATGGGCTTCCTACAGTTTCGGAATGGTGGCGGCTTATGAGGCCTCCCATTGGTCTCTCACTCTGGGATACGAAGATGCGGATTCCAGCTGGGATAACCTCTTTGACTATCCCTTTCTGGTGGCCCAGCTGGCCATGAATACGAAGTTCCGGGGGCGTCCCGGCCATTACCGGTTTTACGTGTGGTATCAGGGAGAGAAACATCTGAAATGGGACGATCTCAAGGATTATTTGGCCCGGGGCACCGAACCCGAAAACGAAGATTCAGCCTGGGGGTTCGGGGTTTCCTTCGATCAGGAGCTGGCCGAGGGGGTAGGAGTCTTCTTCCGTTACGGCTGGCGAGGGGACGATCTGGTGGGTTACTGGAATACCACCCTGGATGATCTCGATTTTTCTTACGGTTTCGAACAGGCCGTAAGTGTGGGACTTTCCCTTTCCGGTGCCCTGTGGGGTCGGGCGCAGGACGAAATAGGGCTGGGATGGGCCTGGTTTGTGCTGGACGATGATTACCGGGATTACTGGGAAGGAAAGGGGGTTTTCGCCGCCAGATTAACCCTTCCCGGGGAGATTCGTCACGATACCGCGGATGAGTTCCATATGGAGGTTTATTATCGCTTCCAGGCCGGAGAGCACCTGGCCCTTACCCCGGATTTCCAGTACACCTGGAATCCAGCCGGGCTGGAGGATGACGGTTTCTGGGTCCTGAGCCTCCGGGGGGTCTGGGCGTACTAATCCGGAGAAGACATTCTACGGATCCAGCGGATTTTCGCGGTGATGGCGAGGGAGGCCGGTCTCCACCGGCCTCCCGGAGATGGTTAGATTTCACAGGTTTCGGTAGGGGCAAGCCAGCGGTAAAGGGCCGGAAGAAGGAAAAGCGTATTCAGGGTGGCGGTGAAAAGTCCCCCGATGACCACCGCGGCCAGGGGGCGCTGGATTTCACTTCCCGTTCCGGTGGCAAAAAGGAGCGGAAGGAGCCCCAGGGCACTGGTTAGGGCGGTCATCAGAACCGGTCTAAGTCTCATGGCTGCTCCCCGAAGAGCCGCTTCTTCCGGTGACAGACCCCGGTTCTGGAGCTGACGCACGCAGGTAACCAGCACCATGCCGTTTTCCAGAGCGATCCCGAAAAGGGCGATGAATCCCACGGAGGCGGGCACCGATAAATACTGACCGGTAAGCCATAGGGCCACCACGCCTCCCACCAGGGCCAGAGGCAGGTTGGCCATGATCAGGGCCGAGAGCCTGACCGACCCCAGACTCATGAAAAGGAGGAGAAAGACCAGCCCCAGAGTCGCCGGTACCACTATTCGGAGTCGGCGATTGGCTTCCTCTTTGAGTTCGAATTCTCCACCCCAAGTGACCAGGTAACCGGGAGGTAGTTTGAGTTCTTGCGAGAGTCTTTCCTTGGCCTCGGTCACAAAAGAACCGATATCCCTTCCCGATACATTACACTGTACGGTGATGAAACGCTGAATATCTTCCCGGGTGATCTGTCGCGGCCCCACGATCTCCCGGATCTCAGCTACCTCCCGCAGGGGAATGGATTCTCCGCCCGGAGTACGGAGAAGAAGATTCCCTATGGCTTCCGGGTCTCTGCGATACTCCGGTTTCAGGCGCACGAAGATGTCGAAGCGTTTGAGTCCCTCGAAGATTTCTCCCACCGTGGTTCCCCCCACCCCCACCTTGACCACTTCCTGCACATCGGCCACGGATAACCCGTAGCGGGCCAGTTTTTCCCGGTCTGGACGGATGAGAAGCTGAGGGGTGCCGGAAATCTGATCCACCTGCACATCCACGGCCCCCGGCACCTGTCTTATGATCTCCGCCACTTGATCCCCCAGACGTTTCAGGATGTCCAGATCCTCGCCGAAGATCTTGATGGCGATCTCCGCCCGCACGCCCTCCATCAGTTCATCCACGGTCATCTCGATGGGTTGGGTGAAGTTGGTAAGTACTCCCGGGATTTTTCCCAGTTCTCTCCGGATAAGGTCCACCAGTTCCTCCTGATTCTTAACCCGCCAGGTTTCTCGGGGATGGAGCAGGATATACATCTCGGCGCTATTTACCGGATCGGTATGGGCTCCTACCTCCCCGCGTCCGATGCGAGACACCACTCCCCGTACTTCCGGAATCCGGAGTAGGCGGCGCTCGACCAGCATGGTGAGCCGTTTACTTTCCTCCAGAGCGATGGAGGGGGCCATGGTGAGACGCAAAACGATGGTGCCCTCCTGAAGCTTGGGCACGAATTCCGAGCCCAGTCTTGAGCCCACCAGGCCTCCGATGCACACCAGGATCAGGGCTACCGAAAGAGCCACCCGGGGGCGCTTAACGAAAAAAGTCCCGAGGGGGAGATATAACCTTTCAAGCCCCCGGATAATCCTGGCGGCCAGACTTCTCGAAGAATTCCTTCCGGCCCGCAGGAGATAGGAGGAAAGGGCCGGAGCAATGAGAAAGGCGTAAATCAGGGACCCCACCAGGGCCAAGATTACCGTATAGGCCAAAGGACGGAAGGTCTTTCCCTCCACTCCTTTAAGGGAAATGATGGGCAGGAACACCAGCGAAATGATAAGCAGGGCGAAGGCTACCGGGCGCCCCACTTCGGTACAGGCCTCGTAAATCACTCCCAGGCGATTCTTTTGGGGATTTTCCCGGAGCTTACGATCTACGTTTTCCACAAATACGATGGCCCCATCCACCAGCATTCCGATGGCGATGGCCAGTCCCCCCAGGGACATAAGATTGGCCGAGAGGCCAAACCTGTACATTCCCAGGAAAGCCAGGGCGATAGAGAAAGGGATGGCCAGGGCCACCACCACACTCGGCCTGAATCCCCCGGTAAATAACATCAGGACGGCGATCACCAGGATCATGCCTTGACCCAGGGCGGAGGTCACCGTAGAGATGCAGGCCTCAACCAGGCTTTTCTGCTCGTAGTAGGGAACGATGCGTACCCCTTCCGGAAGGATGCGGTTGATTTCCCGAATCTTCTCCTCCACCCGTTTGATGACCGTGGAGGAGTTTTCCCCATAGAGCTTTATTACCTGTCCGGCCACCACCTCGGTCTTCCCGTCCTTGGTCTGAAGTCCCCGACGAACGGCTCCCCCGATTCTGACCTCCGCCACCTGGGAGAGATATATCGGGGTTCCGTCCACCGATTTCACCACGATACGCTTAAGATCCTCCAGACCGCGAGCCAATCCCACGGAGCGCACGATGAATTCCTCGCCGTGTTGAACCAGGAATCTCCCTCCAACGTTGAAGTTATTACGCTGCAGGGCTCGGGTAATGTCGGAAAGGGTGAGGCCGTAGCGCCGCAGGGCCTCGGAGTCCACCAGCACCTGATACTGTTTTTCGAATCCTCCGATTCCCAGTACTTCGGTCACCCCGGGGACGCTCATAAGATGGGGTTTTATGATCCAGTCCTGGAGGGTGCGGAGATCCGTAAGGGTGTACTTTCCGGTGCTGTCCTCCAGATAATAAAAAAGCACCAGCCCCATGGAGGTGGAAATGGGGCCGAGCTGGGGAGTGCCAAAACCCTCGGGAATAGAATCCCGGGCCTCGGCTAAACGCTCACTTACTACCTGTCGGGCAAAATAGATATCCGTTCCATCTTTAAAATAGAGGTTTACCAGAGAGAGTCCAAAATTGGACACCGAGCGGATCTTTACCAGCCCCGGAAGACCGTTCATAGCCGTCTCAATGGGGTAAGTTACGTACTTTTCCACCTCCTCCGGAGCCAGTCCCTGGGTTTCGGTAAAGACCTGAACCAGTACCGGAGTTACATCCGGGAAGGCATCGATGGGAAGCTTTTTGAAGACCATAAAACCCCCCACTATGACCCCGGCGGCTAAGATCACCATGAGCAGTCGGTTACAAAGGGAGAAATGGATGAGTCTTTCCCACATAACTTCCCTCCTTAATGAGAGTGTCCTTCGCCCAGATTTTCCCTTTCCAGTTCCGCCCGCAGGGTAAGAGCGCCCCGGGCCACATAGATTTCTCCGGGGGAGAGTCCGGAAAGGATCTCTACCCAGCCTCCCTCCCTGGGTCCGATTTTTACCGGACGGGCCACGAATCCCTCCTTTTCCCGCACAAAGATCACGGTGCGTCCGTCAAGACGTTGCAGGGCGGATTCCGGCACGGCTAGCACTTTCTTTCGGCCTATTTCGATCCTGGCCCGGGCCAGAAGTCCGGGGCGGAGTCTTCCGTCAGGATTGGCCAGCCTTATCCGGGCCCGGGCGGAGCGGGTGTCCTCCCGGAGAATAGGGTTTATATAATCGATGCGCCCCTCCCGCGAAGGGATTCCGTGCCCGAAATCCACCTGAACCTTCTGCCCCTCACGCACTTCGGGAAGCCAGTCTCGATATACGGAAACCAGCACCCATACTTCGGAAAGATCGGCGATCTGGAAGGCTATCCGGGAAGGGGTGGCCATCTCTCCCCGGGAGAGATGTTTTTCTACGACGATTCCGGAGATAGGAGAGCGCAGTTCGTAACGTCCCAGGGGTTGCTTTCCGTTCTCCAACTCACCAATATTTTCCGGAGAGAACCCCAGGGTAAGGAGTTTCTGGGTTAGAGTCTGGACCTGAATCCTGGCCAGTTCCAGATCCTGTTTGGCTCGAAGGAAGGATTCTTCGGAGGTGATTTTCTTTTCCCAGAGCATCTTTTCCCGCAGGAAAAGTTCCCGGGCCAGGCGCAGACGCGTACGCGCTATGAGGTAGGAAGACTTGAGATCCGCTAGTTCCGGGCTATCGAGAACAGCCAGAACCTCTCCGGATCTAACCCTGTCTCCCCAGCGTTTGAGGGTTTGGCGTACGAACCCTGCCACTACCGGCACCACATGGACCACCCGGTCGGGGTCCACCACCACTTCTGCCGGGAGTTCCACCACCCGGGGCATGGAGCGTAACCGGGCCCTTTCCAGCCGGATCTCAAACTCCTGTAAAATCTGCGGAGAGAGATGGACGGTTTTTTCTCCGACCTGTCTCTCTCCGGCCAGGGCCGAATGGAAGCTCATTCCCAGGATCCCAAGGAAGCAGACTATCCAGGCTATCTTTTTCATGGTTTGTACCTCCTCTAAAAGAGATCTTTTTCTATGCGGGCCATAAGAAAGAGGGCCTCGGCCTGTAAGCGGTGATAACGTCGGTAGGCTTCAAGCCGGGAGAGACGTAGCTCAAAAAGGGTGCGCTGGGCGTCAAGTACTCTTAGAAACTCGGTCTTGCCCAGCCGATAGGCCTCAAGATTTCGACGATAGATATCCCGGGCCCGGGGCAGAAGTTGCCTTTCCAGGGTCCTGATTTTTTCCTCCGCGCGGCGAAGTTCACTCCGTACCCGCTCCATTTCTCGGCTCAGGTTCCATCGCTCGGCCCGAAGAGCGAGTTTGGTAGCGGTGATTTTTTGCTGGAGGGAGGCCATCCGATCCAGATTGCGATTCAGAAGGGGAAGCGGAAGGCTCAATCCGAAAACAAAGGCTCGTTCGTCGCTTTCGTTGTAGAATCTTACTCCGGAGGAGAAAGTAATCTCCGGAAGGGCCTCAGCCCGGGCTCGCTCGATTTCTTTTTCCAGACGCTGCATCTCGGCCCGGAAACGCTTAAGTCGGGGATGGTCTTTCGGTAAGGCCCTAAGGAAAAAGTCCTTCCGCCGAAAGAAATCACCCCGCACATCCGAAGGCGGGGTTCCGCCCCAGAGGCGGGCCAGCCTGCGGAGGGCGCTCCGGTAGGCTTCACGGGCGTTCCGCAAACGGGTTTCGGTATCTGCAACCACGATTTCGGCCCGAATTTTTTCGGTTTCCGGGATCTTTCCCGCCAGGAATTTGGCCTCGGAGACCGCAAGAAGCTTGCGGGAAAGGCTCAGAAGTTCCTCGTAAAGGGTTGCCCGGTGACGGGCATAGAGGGTCTCGATGAAGGCCAGGGCGGTCTCCCGGAAGAGAAGAAGCCGGGCCTCCTCTCCGGCCGCCTCAAGCACTTTTTCCCGGGCCAGTATAGCCTCTCGCCTCTTTTCCCTCTGTCCGAAAAGGGGTAAGGACTGGCTGATCTCCAGGGTGGTTTCCGAAGACCGCATCCCGGAGAACTCTCCGCTCCCGAAGACATCCTCAAAGGTGAAAGAGAGTTCCGGATTTTTCAGACGGGAGGCCTGTGCAGCCTCGAATCTTACCGCTTTTTCCCTTTCCCTGAAGGTCTTAAGGGCAGGGTGTTGGGCAAATACCAGCTCCAGGACCGCCGGAAAGGATAGAGAGGAATTTTCCGTACCCGCGATCCCGGAGCGGATTCCCGGGCTCCAGAGCAATAGTAAGACCAAGAATACCACCGTATTTCGGCGCATATTCATCCTCCTGACACAATTTTTGAATTGACGCGAATTTTTGGGTCAGATTAGAGGTGTGGAGGTGAAAGGAGGATTAAAAGAGCAGTCTTACATAAAGCAAAGGATTGGTGCTAAGAGGATTTGATTCTACAGACTCCCGGTCCCGCTTAAGGGTAAATACCGGGGGGCTCTTTTTTTCCGAGGGATGGATTCCTACCGGAGAAGGAAAGGGGAGAAGATGAGGAAACACCCTTGGCAGGGAAATTTCCTCCTGGCTCTGTTTACACACCGAGGGACACTGACAGCCGGTAAGAGGATTTTCGAGCTTGATGCCGGTTTCAGGAGAAAAACAGTATATCTGAGGACTGCTCAGGGCGAATATCCCCAGCACTAAAAAGGCCGCCAGTGTCCACTTTAAATAGACCCGCATAGTCTAGAATAATAAACGGCCAAGATTTTTCGTCAAGCCGAGGAGCTCAGGCGGTTTCCCCTCGCCATTCGATTTCTATCTCCAGGGAATGTTTGCTCTTTTCCGGCTTGACCTTGCGCTCGGCCTTGATCTCCAGGATCAGGTTCTCCGGAAGGTTCAGCACCACCTCCCGTTCTCCCTGGGTCAGAGAGACTACTCCGGTTTCTACCTTTTCCGCTATCTGACGGAGAAAGGCCGCTATTTCTCCCCGGGTTTTACTTTCTTCGCTTTTGAAAAGGACTTCCTTTTCCGCCATCTTGGACCTCCTTGGTTAACGATTTATCGGGGCAGTCCGGAGGGGACGATCTTGAAGATCTGGGTCAGGGCTCCGGAGAACCCCTCCAGGATCATCTGCACCGCCACCACCGCCAGGATCAAACCCATCAAACGGGTCATGACTCCGATCCAGGAAGGGCGTAGCCGCTTGGTGAGGGCCTCTCCGTAGATGAAGCACAGGTAGGTCAGAAGACAGATAACCGCAAAGACCAGGATTACCGTAAGGATCTTGAGAGGGTCGGTCTTGCGGCCCACCAGGGAGAGGGCGGTGGTGATGGTGCCCGGGCCGGCCAGGATGGGGGTGGCCAGCGGGGTGATGGCGATATCCTCGGCTTCCTCCTCTTCCTCGGCGGTGGGGTGATGTTGATGGGACCGTTTGGCCCGCACCAGATGATAGGCGATCATGAAAAGAAGGATGCCTCCGGCGATGCGGAAGGCCGAAAGGGTAATCCCGAAGAGCCGAAAGATGAGATTTCCACCCAGAGTGAAGGCCGTAACAATAAAGAAGGCCCAGAGAGTGGCGGTGCGGGCTATGCGTATCCTTTCTTCCTCCGTAAAATCCTCCACCAGGGAGACAAAGATGGGGGTGTTGCCGATGGGGTTCATGATGGCCAGGAAACTCACCGCGGTCTGAAGGACAAAAGCCGCTTCCGGCATGGTCCTTCCAGTTTAATCTCTTCGCCCTCCCTTGAGAAGTCCCGGAAAACGTGGTATGGAAGCCCAAATCTCCTCCGGAGGCCTTTCATGGAGAGGAAGATCCGAAAGATCCTGGTAGCCAACCGGGGAGTGCCTGCGGTACGCATCATGCAGACCTGCCGCGACCTCAAGATCCCCACCGTGGCTGTCTATAGCACCCCGGATCGTCTGAGCCTACATGTTTTCATGGCCGATGAGGCCGTGCATATCGGGGAAGGCCCTCCGCTTAAGTCCTATCTCCATATGGATCGCATTATCGAGGCGGCTCTTAAGACCGGGGCTGACGCGGTGCATCCCGGATGGGGGTTCCTGGCCGAGAATGCGGATTTTGCCCGCCGGGTAATCGAGGCCGGGTTGGTCTGGATCGGGCCCCGCCCCGAAATCATCGCCCTTATGGGAGACAAGAAGGCGGCCAAGGAGATCGCCAAGCGGGCCAATGTACCCACCATCCCCGGAATAGAAGACCCCAAGAGCCCGGAGGAGGTTCTGGAGTGGATGGAGCGCTCCCGGATCACCTTTCCCATCATGCTCAAGGCCGCCCTGGGGGGTGGCGGGAAGGGGATGATCAAAGTGGAGAATGCCCAGGAACTTCCCCAGAAGTTCTCCCACGCTCAGTCCGAGGCCTACAAGGCCTTCGGCGACGCCAGTCTCATCGCCGAAAAGTATATCGAACGGGGGCGCCATATTGAGGTTCAGGTGGTGGGAGACAAACACGGACATGTGGTGCATCTTTTCGAGCGGGAATGCACCATCCAGCGACGCAACCAGAAGATCATCGAGGAAACCCCCGCACCTTCTCTGGATGATGATCTTCGCCAGGAGATCTGCTTTACCGCGGTGCGTCTCATGCGGGAGATCGGCTACGATTCCGCCGGTACGGTGGAATTTCTGCTGGATACCGCCACCCGTAGATTCTATTTTCTGGAGGTGAATACCCGCCTTCAGGTGGAACACGGGGTTACCGAACTGGCCACCGGACTGGATATCGTGGATCTCATGATCCAGATCGCCGAGGGCAAACCCCTTCCCTTTCACCAGCGGGATATTCAGAGTAACCGCTGGGCCATAGAGTGCCGTCTTACCGCCGAGGACCCCAAGACCTTTGCCCCCTCCTTCGGCACCATTACCCGGCTCCAGATCCCGGACGGTCCCAATATCCGGATTTCCACCGGGGTTTACGAGGGAGCTGAGATCCCACCCTACTACGACTCCATGTTCATGCTTA
Source organism: Thermosulfurimonas sp. (assembly GCF_015491435.1). Taxonomy (NCBI): domain Bacteria; kingdom Pseudomonadati; phylum Thermodesulfobacteriota; class Thermodesulfobacteria; order Thermodesulfobacteriales; family Thermodesulfobacteriaceae; genus Thermosulfurimonas; species Thermosulfurimonas sp. The sequence continues at coordinate 3,675 of NZ_WFVX01000045.1, read as the reverse complement.
TCATGAGTGCCGGGGCGGATCGCGATCAGGCCATCCGGGTTATGGACCGGGCCCTTTCCCGGGGGCTGCGGGTGGATGGGGTGAAGACCATTGCTCCCCTTCTCATAAGCATTATTCGTCACCCCCGTTTCCGGGCCGGCGAATTTTCCACCCGTTTCATCGAGGAACACCTGGAGGAACTTATTTCCACCTTTAAAGAGTTCGACCCGGATGAGGAGGTCCTCAAGATCGCCCGTTACGTGGCCGAGATTTCGGCCCTGGGTCCTCAGAGCTGGATGTAAAGGAGGAGAACCATGGAGATCATTCGCATTTCACCCGGGACCGAACCCGCCCGGATCGTGAAACTTCTCCGGGAAACGGATCGTATATTTTTTACCTCCACCTCCCTGCGCGATGCCGGCCAGTCGGATTACAAGAACCGGCATCGACTGATCGATCTCAAGACCCTCTGTCCCCTCTATAACGAGATGGGGCTCTTCAGTGCGGAGTGTCACGGCGGGGCCCGCTGGCATGTGGGGATTCTCAACCGCAGGGAGAGCCCCTTCGAGGAATTGCGCACCTACCGTCGCACCATGCCCAACGTGCTGCTTCAAACCCTGATCCGGGAAACCAATCTCTGGGGATACCGTCCCTACCCCCGCAACGTCATCGAATACGTGGTCTCCAGGGTGGATATTGATCTGTGGCGCTGTTTTTCCTTTCTCAACGATGTGCGGAACATGCGCACCGTGGCCGAAGTGGTAATGAGCCGGGGCAAGCTTTTCGAGCCGGCCATCTCCTTTACCGACGCCGACTGGGCGGACAATGCCTATTACCTGAGGGTGGTGGACGAGATCGTGGCCCTGTGCGGAGGAACCGACGAGATCATCCTGTGCATCAAGGATATGGCCGGGGTGGGCAGCCCGGAGCGTATTCGCAGTCTGGTTTCCGCCATTAAGGACAAGTACCCGGACCTGGTGATCCATTATCACCGACATGCCACCGATGGTCTGGCCCTTCCCGCCTACCGGGCGGCGGTGGAGGCCGGGGTAAAGATCGTGGATGTGGAGGAGGATTCTCTGTGCCGCTTCTACGGGCAGCCCCCCATGCTTTCGGCCTACGCCTATCTCACCGAAGCCGGTTTCAAGGTGAACCTCAATGTGCGACTGGCGGAGCTTGCGGTGCAGAAGGTTCGGGAATGGATCAACCATTACGACTGGGCCGAGTCACCCTTCAAAGGGTTCGATTATATGGTGGTGAAACATCGGATGCCCGGCGGGGCCTTCCCCTCCTCCTTCGAACAGGCGGAAAAGAACGGATTTCTCCATCTCATGCCCTACATCCTGGAACTCATGTCCTATTACAACCGCATCGTTAAGTACTTCGATGTTACGCCGGGTTCTCAGATCACCTGGGTGACCTGTTCCGGAATCGTCAACCGTTACGCCAAGGAACACGGCGAAGCCGGGGTACGGCATATCCTGGATCTCCTGCGGCGTTTCGTGGAGGAAAAGGGGTGTGATTTTTCGGCCATGAGTGAGGAGGAGCAGGAAGAATTGCTCGAACTTTTCAAGACCGCTCCCGGAGATTTTAAGAATCTCATCCTGGGTAAATACGGGAAATTACCCGCCGGCTGGCCGGATGAATGGGTCTATCGCAGTGCCTTCGGAGAGGAATGGGAGAAGAAGCTGGCTGAACGCACCGAGAAGAGCCCGCTGGAGACCGTACCCGAGCTCGATCTGGAGCAGGCCTTCCGGGATCTCAAGGATAAACTGGGGCGAGAACCCACCGAGGAGGAGTTTATTATCTATCTCATGCACCCCAAGGACGCCCTGGACTTTTTCGAATTCTTCGAAAAATACGGCAAGGCCAGTTATGTCCTGCCCACGCCGGTTTTCCGCTACGGCCTGCGCAAGCCCGGAGATAAGGTGGAATTTACCTTTCTGGGTAAGCCTTATACCATTGAACTGGTCTCGGTGGGGGCCGAACACGACGGAGTGATCCATGTAGTGGTGAAGGTCAATAACAAGACCCGGGTCTTCGAGGTGGCCACCCCCAGGGTTAAAAAGAAGGAAGTGCGCATGGCCAAAGGTCCCAACGAGATCGGGTCCCCCATCAAAGGGAATGTCTGGCGGCTGGGGAACCCCAAGCGGGGAGAACTCAAGGTGGGCGATATCTATCACAAGGGCGAGGAGATAGCCAACCTTGAGGCCATGAAGATGGAGACCCCGGTCTATGCGCCGTTTGATTGTGTGATCGAAGAAATATGCGTGAAGGTGAACGAACCCGTGGTGGAAGGTCAGTTACTCTTCGTAGTGAGGCCTCTGGAGGAATATACCCCCAAGGAAACTCCTACCAACCTGGGGGAGGAGGTCAAGGATTAATAGATATTCCGGAGGAGGTCGGAGAGCATGGCCCGGGCCACCTTCTCCGGGGGCACCTCGTAATTTCCGCTCTGGATCTTCTCCCGCAGGGCCGCTACCTTTTCCTCCCGTACCTCGGGAACCTCCCGCAGCCGGGTGCGGGCCTCTTCGATGATCTTACGGGTACGCAGCTCCACCCGATCCTCAGTTTCCGTCTTACGGGCCTCTCCACCGGCTCCGGAACGTGCCGCCCTTTCCGTGCGCCCCCGGTCGGTCTTCTCCACCCCCTGGGCCGAAGGCTTTACATAGGGTAAGACGTTTTTGATCTTCATGGTTTTTCTCCTTGCGGCAATTGATGCCCTCTATAATATTCTAAACATCCCTTCCCGCCTTGGGAAGATGATCAATATAGTCTTCGGTTGTTCCCGGCCCGAACTTTAATCCCTCTTTACTTATTTAGCAGAATGTTTACCCCTTTTAAAGGGCCGGAGAAAATCTTTTGGCGGCTGGTTATTTTCCCAAAGACGGGCTATAAAATCCTCCGAAAGGGGGGTGAAAGGGATGCGGGAACTGGCTCGTTTCGAGGATCCGGTAAAGAAACAACCCCTCAAACTGGCGGTGTTCGATCTGGAGGAGGTGCGGGTTCCTCCCTTCCAGCGGGATATTTCCGATGGACTCAAGAAGCACCTGGAACTGGCCATAGAGAAACTGGGTTTTATTACCCCCATCGTGGTCTGTCCCCACGACGGTGAATATTACGTGGTGGATGGCCAGCACCGGCTGGAAGCCCTCAGGGACCTGGGGGCGCGGGAGGTTCTGGCGGTGGTGGCCCCGGAGGATCTCTATCTTCACATCCTGGAGTTCAATACCGAAAAACCCCCCAATGTGAAGGAAAAATCCCGACAGGCCTACCGCCTCTTTCAGGAATTCCTTCACCAAACCCCGGAGACCATCGAGGCCGATCTTTTCACCTACTTCAAGGAACCCCAGTTCATTACCCTGGGATTCGTGCTGGAGGAATTCGAAACCCGGTTTCCGGCCAGTTTCTACGAGAATCTCCTTTCCAAGATCGATCGATTCCTGGAGGAACCCCTTTCGGAGGCCGTGGAGGAAAGAAGACGTCGGGCCCGGGCCCTGGTGGAGCTCAACCAGGAGGTGAACAGCAAATACGCCGAAATGGGCTGGACTAATGCTCTGCTTAAGGGAGAAATCGTGCGCAAGGCCATCCAGCGGGCCTACGGCGTGCGGGTACGAACCATAGAGGATGAGTATTATGACGCTCTAGAACGGGTGAAGGAGGCGGTAAGGGAGCTGGGGCCGGAGGACTTCGGGG
>NZ_WFVX01000044.1:0-2375 GCF_015491435.1 Thermosulfurimonas sp. | reverse complement strand
CCCCCACCCCGGGCACATAGGGAATCTGCAAATAATGGGCGAATTTCACGTGTCCGGTAAGGTAGGCCAGGAGTCCATAGACCCCGGCCACCACCATGAAGGGCACAATGGCCAGGCCATCCAGACCATCGGTAAGATTCATGGCGTTGGAGGTGCCCACCACCACCAGAAAGAGGAAGGGGAGATAGAGCAGACCGAGTTCCGGATGGAGCGTCTTCAGGAAGGGAAAAACGAGCTCATCGGAAAGGCCCACCACCCGAAAGAGAAGGAACCAGAGTCCGACCACCAGTACGGCCTGAACCAGGAGTTTCTCCCGGGCCCTCAGCCCCAGATTGCGGCCCCGGGTAAGTTTGAGGTAATCATCCACAAACCCCAGGAAACCGAAGCTCAGGAGAGTCCCCAGGGCCAACCAGAGATAGGGATTGGTGAGATTGCCCCAGAGGAGGACCGCCAGGGTAACCGCAGCGATCATTACCACCCCTCCCATGGTGGGGGTGCCGGCCTTGGTGTGATGGCTCTGCGGCCCCTCCTCCCGGATAACCTGCCCCATACGTTTGCGACGAAAGTAGGCGATAAACCGGGGCATCAAAAAGAAGACCAGCAGGCCGGCGGTAACCGTGGCGTAAAAAGTACGGAAGGTAATGTACCGGAATACGTTAAAGGGCCCGAACCACTCACGAAGCGGATAAAGCAGATGATAAAGCACCCCTTATTCCTCCCGCAGTTTTTCCACCACTCGTTCCAGGCCCATGGCCCGCGAACCCTTGATCAACACCGCCGCCCCGGCAGGGAGATCCAGCTCCGGCAGAAGCTCCTCCACCCGGGCATAGGCCCGGGTCTGCGCCCCCACCTTGCTTGCGGCCCGGGCCACCAGCGAGGCGTATTCCCCCACCGCCCAGACCCATCGGGCTATCCTTCCGGCCATATATCCTACGCTTTCGTGAAAGCGTTCGGCCTCATCTCCTAGCTCGAGCATATCCCCCAGAATGACCACCCGGGGCGAGAACTCCTGAGCCACCTCCCAGAAGGTCTTGAGCGCTTCGTACATGGACCCCGGATTGGCGTTATAGGTATCATCCAGGAGAAAATATTTTTTGGTGCGAAGGGGACGGAGCCTCCCGGGCACCGGTTTCATCTCGGCCAGGGCGGAAAGGGCCTCCTCCGGTGACACCCCGAACACCAGCCCCGCTGCCACCGCCGCCAGGGCGTTCCGCACGAAGTGGTCTCCCAGAAAGGAAATCCTGACCCCGGGGAACCGTTTTTCCTCCACCCAGAGGGTAAACTCCGTACCCTCCGGCCGCACCCGTATATCCTCGGCCCGCACCTCGGCCTCGATATGCAGGCCATAGGTGATGCGGGCCTGGGGGAGATCCCGGCTCCGGCGGTAAAGTTCCTCTTCGTCTCGATTCACGATAATCCGGGCTGTTTCCGGCAACTCGGCGTAGAGCCGAAACTTCTCCTCCAGCACCCGCTCCACCGAACCCAGCCCCTCCAGATGCGCCGGGCGAACATTGGTAATAAGAGCCGCCACCGGGTCCAGGATCTCGCGCAAACGGGACATTTCTCCGGGAACACTTATTCCCAGCTCGAACACCCCTATCTCGGTATCCGGCGGGACGGCAAGTACCGAAAGAGGAAGCCCTACCAGATTGTTGAAGTTTCCCGGGTTCCGAAAGACCCGAAAGCGACGTGAAAGCACCGCCGCACACATTTCCTTGGTACTGGTCTTGCCGCAGGAGCCGGTAATGGCCAGGGCCCGGAACCCCTGTTTATGCTTGTAATATCGGGCTATCTCCCCCAGAGCCTGAAGTGTATCCCGCACCAGAATCACGGAAACGGTCCTGGGAAATTCCTCTAATTCCAGATCCCCCGGGATCCGCGAGAGGACCAACCCCTTGGCCCCGGCTTCCACGGCCTGGCGCCAGAATTCGTGCCCATCGAAACGTTTTCCCCGGAGGGCCACAAAGAGTTCCCCGGGACGCAGGGTTCGGGTATCCGTGGAGACCCCGGAAAAGACGATCCCCATGTCCCCGTTAAGAAGCATTCCCCCGGTGGCGCGTATTACTTCCTCGGTATCAAGAAAGTTCCTGGACAAGTCTCTTCACCTCCTCCCGATCGGAAAAAGGGATACGCCGTCCGGCGATCTCCTGGTAATCCTCGTGCCCCTTTCCGGCCACCAGGAGCACATCCCCGGGGCCGAGGGCTAGCAGGGCCCGGCGCAGGGCCATACGGCGATCCGGCTCCACCTCCCGGGGAGCCCCTCCGTTCATACCGGAAAGGATCTCCCGAATAATATCCCCGGGGTCCTCCTCGCGGGGGTTGTCCGAGGTAACGAAAACCCGGTCGGAGAGCCTGGCTGCCACCCGCCCCATCTG
>NZ_WFVX01000043.1:0-5455 GCF_015491435.1 Thermosulfurimonas sp. | reverse complement strand
CAGCACCCCGGAGGAGCTTCGGGCCTTCATGGAGGGGTTCAATCGGTGCTTTCGGGGGGAGGTCGGGCTTTCCAAGATCAGCGTCCAGACCGGTTCCAGTCATGGGGGGGTGGTGCTTCCGGACGGTTCCGTGGCCCGGGTGCAGATAGACTTCGATACCCTGCGCACCCTTTCCGAAATCGCCCGCCGGGAATACGGCATGGCCGGGGCGGTACAACACGGAGCCTCCACCCTGCCGGAGGAACTCTTCCATCTCTTCCCGGAGGTGGGTTGTGTGGAGATCCATCTGGCCACCGGTTTCCAGAACCTCCTTTACGACCATCCCGCCCTTCCCGAGGAGTTCCGTCAGAAGATTTACGCCTATCTCAAGGAGCACCTGCGGCAGGAATGGAAGGAGGGCTGGACCGAAGCCCAGTTCATTTACAAGGTGCGCAAGAAAGGGTTCGGGATCTTCAAGAAGGAGTGGTGGGATCTTCCCCAGGAGGTAAAGGCTCCCATCATCCAGAGCCTGGAGGAGACCTTCGAGCGCATCTTCCGGGCCCTCAAGGTCACCGGGACCCTGGAGCTGGTCTCCGAGGTTATTCGTTCTTGAGCCTGCCCTGACCGGTGGATTCCAGGACCGAGAGCCAGAAACGGCTCTGAGTATTCACCCGTTTGCGGCGTTTTACGGCCTCGCTCAGGGGCAGGTGCACGTAATGGTGGTTGAGGTAGCCGATCATGAGTCCGGTCTTTCCGGCCATGGCGGCGTGGACCGCGTACTGTCCCAGGAACCCGCAGTAGATTCGATCATCCACACAGGCCGGAACGCTCCGGATGATATAGCTGGGGTCGATGTAACGCACGTAAACCTCGATGCCCTTTTCCCGGAAGTATTCCTTGATCCGATCGCGCAGGAAGGTTCCGATGTCGCCCAGTTTAAGGTTCCCGGAGGGGTCGTATTCGGGTTTTTCGCCCTGGACGTATTTCTGGCCGGCTCCCTCGGCTACCACGATGACCGCGTGTTTCCGGGCCGCGAGTCTCCTTTCCAGGGCGGCGAGCAGCCCGCGGGGCCCTTCCAGATCGAAGTCCTCCTCCGGGATGAGACAGAAATTGACCTCCCGGGTGGCCAGGGTGGCGGCGGCGGCGATGAATCCGGAATACCGTCCCATGACCTTGACCAGACCGATCCCGTTGGGGGCCCCCACGGCCTCGGTATGGGCGCAGCGGATGGCCTTACAGGCCTCCTCCACCGCGGTCACGAAACCGAAGGTCCGGGAGACCAGCCAGATGTCGTTATCGATGGTCTTGGGGATGGCCACCACGGCGATCTTGAGTCCGCGGCGCGAGATTTCCTCCTTGATCTTGGCCGCGGCCCGGAAGGTGCCGTCCCCGCCGATCATAAAGAGGATGTTTATGTTCATCCGTTCCAGGGCATCCACGATCTGGTCGATGGGTTGGTGCCCCCGGGAGGTGCCCAGGAAGGTGCCGCCCAGTTCGTGGATCCCCTCCACCACCTGCGGGGATAGTTCCACCACGTCGTGTCCGTAAGCGGGGATGAACCCCTGGAGACCGTAGCGGATGCCGTAGATGTGACGCACTCCGTAGGAGTAATAGAGGGTAAGGACCAGGGATCGTATTACGTCGTTGATGCCCGGGCAGAGGCCCCCGCAGGTCACCACCGCGGCCCGGGTCTTGGAGGGGTCAAAGTAAATGTAAGGTCTGGGGCCGGCCAGTTCCGCCGCAGGCAAAGGGCGCCCCTCCTTAAGGGCCTCGCGCAGGAAACTTTCCGAGACCCGAAGGGTAACCCGCATCTCATCGGTGACGAAACATCCCTCCGGCAGGTTCAGAGGGTTCTCTATCCTGGCCGGTCCCAGGTTCTCTATCTCCGTGGAGATATCCTCGGGGATTTCCTCCAGAAAATCAAAAAGCGAACAGGTGGGTTTCATGATCGACCTCCTTGGAGAAGATTTTCCAGGGCTTCTTTAAGCCTGGGGAAAAGGAAGGTATAGCCCAGCTCCAGAAGCCTTCCGGGACGGGCCCGGCATCCTGCGGTGAGCACCGAGGCCACCTCCCCGAAGACAAGCCGCAACAGCCGTACCGGGGCCGGGAGCAGGGCCGGCCGGCGCAGGACCTTCCCCAGCATCCGGGCGAAATCCCTTTGCCGTACTGTCTCCGGGGCCACGAAGTTGAAAGGCCCCCGGGCTTCGGGATTCTCCAGAAGAAAGATCAGGCCCGAGACCACATCGGCGATATGGATCCAGGGGAACCACTGCCGCCCGTCTCCGATGGGGCCGCCCAGGCCCAGCCGGAAGGCCGGAAGCATCTTGAGGAGGGCCCCTCCGTCGTTTCCCAGAACGATGCCGAAACGCGAGATGGCCACCCGGAGCCCCTTCTTTTCCAGGGACAGGGCCTCCTTTTCCCAGTCCATACACAGGCGGGCCAGGAAGTCCTGACCCGGGGGATGGTCCTCGGTAACCTCTTCCTCGCCGCAATCTCCGTAATATCCCACCGCCGAGGCGTTGATCAGGGTGGCCCCTTCGGGAAGGGCCTCACCCAGGAACCGGGTGGAAAGGACCCGGGAGTCCCGCAACAGACGCTTGTATTCCTCGTTCCAGCGCCGAAAGATGTTGGCGCCGGCCAGATTGATCCCGGCCTCGCAGGAGGCGGCTTCCCGCTGCCAATCTCCGGGGCGCAGGGGATCCCCGGGCACCGGGCGCACCCCCGGGGGAAGGAGGGCTATCCGGCTTCGACTCCGGACCAGGGCATAGACCTCGTACCCCCGTTCCTTAAGGGCTGGCAGGAGATGTCGCCCGATAAATCCCGTGCCCCCGAGAACAAAGACCCGTTTCATCTCTTCCATTATAGCCGCAATTTCTTCGGGATGTTAAACTGGGATTTCCACAGGAGGGTCAGATGCTGGAGATGTACTTGAAGATTTTGGGGCATCTATTCGTGGAGAGCGCTCCGTATATCCTGGTGGGGCTTTTTATCGCCGGTCTTCTCCGGGTCTTCATCCCGGAGGACTTTCTGGTGCGTCACCTGGGGGGACACTCGCTGACCGGGGCCTTCAAGGCGGCCCTTTTCGGTTTGCCGCTTCCCCTTTGCAGTTGCGGGGTGCTTCCGGCGGCGGTGGGGCTCTACCGTTCCGGGGCCGGTCTTCCGGCCACCTTCGCCTTCCTGGTGGCCACGCCCCAGACCAGTGCCGACGCTATTCTCCTGGCCTATGGTCTTCTGGGGGGTTTTTTCGCCCTGGCCTATCCTCTTTCAGCCCTGGCGGCTTCTCTGCTGGTGGCCCTGGTCCTCACCCTGACCACCCGCCCCCGGGACCTCTCTTCCTCCTCCGCGCTTTCCTGTCTCTGTTGCGACCAGGAGGGGCCGCATACTCATACCTTCCGGGAGAAGATGCGGGCCTCCCTGCGCCATGCGGTGGAGGAACTCTTTGCGGAGATGGCCCGTCCTTTGCTCCTGGGGTTTTTCCTGGCCGCGCTGGCGGCCCTGCTCCTGCCTCCGGATCTGGCCCGGGTCCTGGCGGCGCACGGACTTACCTATCCGGCCATGCTGCTTCTGGGCATCCCTATCTATCTCTGTGCCACGGCTTCCATCCCCCTGGGATACGCCCTGCTCCTCAAGGGGTTCAGTCCGGGGAGCGTGCTGGTCTTTCTCATGGCCGGCCCGGCCACCAACCTTACCTCCCTTACCGTGCTGGCCAAATTCTTCGGCCGCAGGGTGACCCTGCTTTATCTGGGGACCCTCATGGCCGCAGCCCTGGCCTCGGGATGGATCTTTGATCAACTGGTACCCTCCACTCTCCTGCGTCCGAAGGCCGTTTCCGCCGAGGGGCCGGGTTTGGTCTCCGTCCTGGCGGCCCTGCTCCTGGGATGGCTCTTCGTGCGGGAGCTGATCTGGAAGAGGTTTTCCCCGGGCCCGACCTCGGGCTGCGGTTGTCAGCCCTAATCCACCACCGAGAACCCCTCCAGTTTCTGTCGCCAGAAGGAGGTGGCCCGGGGATAGATCTTGACTATCTCCACCATCAGGTAGCCGGCCTCCTCCCGCACCTCCCGTACCTCCACCTTGACCTGAGCGTGGCGAAAGTGGGCCAGAAGGGCCTCAAAGGCCCGTCGGGTGCGGAAGCGCAGACGGAAGGTCTCGCTCACCACCTCGCCCCGGTCCAGCCGGGAAAAGAGATCCCCAAGGCCGGAGAGGATCCTGGCTCCCACCCTCTCCCAGGTCTCTCCCTCAAGCTTCCCGTAAAGTTCCCATTGACTGAGGACGTAACGCACCAGGCGATGGGTGAGATACTCCGAGGGGACATCTCCCAGGTAGGGGAAGACCACCCGAATATCCTCCAGATGGGAGACCGGAGTAACGTATTTGAGATAGATTTTGCCGTCGGCGGACTTGAGTACCACCCCCTCGCGCCCCTCCTGATCGTAACGTCGCAGGAGCTGATAGAGGGAGTCCAGCCGGTCCGGGGTAAAGGGGCCGTGGATCTCGGGGGTGGGGAATTCGTAGGCCGCAAGGAGCCGATATTTTTCCGGAGGCGGAAGCACTTCTCCCTCCGGAAGACGCATCAGATCGAAGACAAAAAAGCGCACGTCTTCCTGGATATAAGGGGGCCATTCCCCCACGAAGGGGTTTCCCGGGCCGGCCACCTCGCAGCAGACACAGAGATGGGGGTGGTCCCGGAAAAACTCTTCCAGCCGGGGTAAGAAATCCGGATAGCGGTCGGTGGCAAAGGGACAGATAAACCCCCTGCGGGTTGCGGCCAGGATCTCGTCCCCCACCCGGAAAAGGCGCACGTTGTAGCCCTCGATCTTTTCCTCCACCCAGAAGGGACCCTGGAGGTAGCGGGGGACTCCGGTGCGCAGGCGAAAGATGCGTGGGATATGAGGAAAGGAAGGGATGACCGTTTCCGGCCCGAAGATGGTCCCGCTGGGTAAGCCCTTGAAGTCGCGCCGCAGGCGGAAAAGCGGGGTTCGGGTTCCCAGCACCATCCGCAGTCGGCCCTCGGAGAGGGCCTCCTCCCAGACCTTAAGCGGAAACCGCCGGAGAAGGGGGTTATGGGGATAGATCTCCGCCAGCCTTTTCCGATCTTCTTTAGAATAGGGCCACACCCTGGATCTCCACCTCTCCGCTTTTTCCCTCCTCACCCCGGATCTCTATTCGTACCTCGGGGAGGAACCGTTCTATTACCCAGGCGTTGGTCAGAAGATGACGGGTGAGACGCGGGGTGCGGAGGACGGTTTTTCCGGAGGCCAGGGCCGCGGGCAGGAGCACTTGGTCGGCCAGATATTCGTCCACCGCGGCCTCCGCGTCCATGACTTCAAGATAAGGCCGGAGGGCCTCCTCGGCCACCCTTTCCGCGGGTTTACCCCGGGCTCCCAGAGCAAAACCCCCGGCGCGGGCCGTTTTTCCTCTCCCCACCACCCCCACAAAGGTTCCGGGTGAGGAGGCCTTTACGGTGGCGGTCTCCAGT
>NZ_WFVX01000042.1:0-6200 GCF_015491435.1 Thermosulfurimonas sp. | reverse complement strand
CTATAATCAGACCCGGGAACGGCTGGAGGCCAATGTGGAGGCCGTGGTGGGAAGGGCGGAGCTCAATCGGGGCTGTATCCCCGCGGTGGACGACCCTTCCACCCCCTACGGATATTGCTCCTCCCTTCTCCGTAATCGGACCGATGCCTGGCGCAAGGACTTTCTCTGTCTGGTGGCCGACGAAATCGCCAATTACACCGCCAGTTGCAGTATCTGTGCCCGACGCACCACCTCCCTCACGGTGGTGGATGAGATGGATAACGCCACCCATTCCAACATCGCCCTGGTGCTCGTAAGCGCAGGTCCCAACCGCAACCTCCAGACCGCCATCCAGAATACCTCCACCAATACCACCGTTTATATCCCTCTTCCCGGGACTCCGAATTTCGACAATTACACCTCCTCCGAGGATCCTCTTCGTCCTCAATCCTATGACGATCTGGTGCGGTATGTCTCTCTTAGCGAGCTCAAGGGCAAGCTCCGCTGCGTCTATTCCGAGGAAAATCTGCGCATCCTCAACCACGAACTCCCTTACGGCTTCGTGGGGTCCGCGTATCAGGCCCGGGTGTATGCCAGAGGGGGGGTACCCTATCCCTCCAACGGAAAATATCGCTGGTGTGTGGAGGATCCGGACAATGCCACCGGGGCCGGGCTGAATTTCCTCTGTAATACAGGAAATCCTCTCTCCGGTAATTGCTCCTCCACCCCGGAGACCGACTGGCCCCGGTGTGACCAGTTGCTGGTAAACGGAACCCCTTCGGCTTCCGGAAATTTCGAGTTGACCTTCTGGGTAAGGGACAATAACGACCCCTCCGGAGGAGAGGACAATATCGCCTCCCGGACTCTGGTGCTGACCATCAATCCGGCCACCGCCGGAGGAGGCGGGGGCTGTGCCTACGGCAGTCCCATCACCCTGGTAAACCGGGGCGGAAACAGATACGTAAAGGTCGGGAATATCTGGGGTGGATGGTGTTCCACTATTTTCTCCTCCTGTATAGCCTTCCATTCGGTAACCGTTACTTCGAACCAGTGTCTGCGGGTATATCAGAACAGTTCTTGCCGGTCTCTGGAGAGGATACTCTTTTACGACAATCTTTATTCTGCGGATACCTCCCGGGACTGTGTGGTGAGTTACGTTAACGGCACCTTACAGGACTAGGGGAAGATAAAGTAGAAGGCAGGTTAGGGCCCCGGCCACCAGATCGTCACCCATGATCCCCCAGCCGGAAGGGAGTTTTTCCGCCTGGCGCACCGGCCAGGGTTTCACGATATCCAGGAGGCGAAAGAGGAGAAACCCGGCCAGCAGATAACCGGGACTTGAGGGGTGTCCCAGAAGGGCAAGATAGGCTCCGGCCACCTCATCGATAATCACCCGGGAGGGATCCTTCTGGCCCAGGCGTCGGGCCGTCCTTCCGGAAGACCATACCCCCAGCAGGGAAAGGATAAGCAGGATCACCCCCTGCGTCCAGAAAGAGGCCGGGGCGAGCCCCCAGTAGAGAAATATTCCCACCGCTGAGCCCCAGGTGCCCGGCGCCCAGGGGATATGTCCGAGACCGAAGGAGGTGGAAAGGAGATAGGCCAGTGCGGAGACGATACCGGAATCCCTGGGGGAATTTTTCATGGGGTTTTTCCTTCTCCCGGGGCGGAGAGTAGTTGCGGGGTAAGATAGGAGAGAAATTTATAGATCAGGCGGGCGGCCAGGAATTCGGTTCGGGGATCCCCGGGAAGAGGAAGCAATTCCACCACATCGAACCCCAGCACCGGACGTTTAGAGGCGATCTTCAGGATTTCCAGGACCTCATACCAGGAAAGCCCTCCGGGTTCGGGGGTGCCCACCCCCGGGGCTTCTCCCGGATCCAACCCGTCCAGGTCACAGGTGACATAGACCGGGCCCGGGCCCAGAAGTCGATCCAGTTCTCTCAGAGAACCGGGACCATCCTCCCGGATTTTCCGGGCCCAGAGGACCCGGAGCCCCTGTTCGCGAATGTACGTGTATTCCTCCCGGGAGGCGGTGCGCACCCCCACGGCTATCACCTCCAGCCCCAGGTCCAGGGCCCTTCGCATTACACAGGCATGGCTCCAGGGAGTACCCTGATAACTTTCTCTGAGATCCGGATGGGCGTCGATCTGGAGGACCTTGAATCCGGGATACCTCCTCCGAAGGGCCCGGAGAGCGGCCAGGCTGACCGTATGTTCCCCTCCCAGCAACACCGGGAATTTGCCGTCGGAAAGGACCTCCTCTACCAGCCCCTCCAGCACGGAAAGGGCCTTTTCCGGGGCCACGGGCAATTCCGGTTCCGGAAGGGTGAGGAATCCGAGTTCACGATGGGGTTCTCTCCCGGTCTCTTCGTCGAAGAATTCCAGTTGTACGCTGGCTTCCAGGATGGCGGCGGGCCCGAAACGGGTCCCCGGACGCCAGGTAGTGGTGGCATCGTAGGGAGCGGGAATAAGGGCTACCCGAGCCCGTTCCGGGGTCTCGGGTAGCCCCAGGAAGGTTCTCTTCATTACACGGCCAGCTGATTCCTCTCCGCCCGGATGAAGCGCTCCACGGTGCGGATGGAGCGCGGGAACTCGTGCCCTCGATCCAGAAGCCGGATCTCGCTCTTCTTGATCTCGAAAAGCCGGGTGATATCCTCGATGGCCTTGTCCACGTCGAAGGGCTTGCAGGAGAAGATGTCCACACTCAGGTAGAGTTTCTCCGGGAAGGTGTGGATGCTGATGTGACTTTCAGCGATGATCACGAAGCCGGAGATCCCCCAGTCTTCCGGCACCGGGGCGTAGTACTTGAACACATAAGGCGGCATGATCTTGGTCATCTGAATCTGGTCCGGGTATTCACTCAGGAAATTGTAAATGAAATCGATATCCATCAACTTCTCCCGGTTGCAGCCGTAACCGTCCAGAATGAGGTGCTGCCCGAAGCCGTATTCAACCTTTTCCGAGTTCTGGAGCTTTTTTTCCATGGCCGCCCTCCTTATGTATATTCCTATTCAACACAGGGCGCCCCCCGGCGCCTGGAATCCCCGGTGACCAAAAAATTAAGGGCAGCCACCCCGCATGGCCACCCTTGCGGGCAAAAGATACTCTCCTTTTTCCTTTTGTCAAGCTATGGGAAACGTGCTAACCTAAAGCTCCATGAACATCCATGAAATTCCCTTTGAGGAAATCCTCCAGGAGTCCGTACGGGTCCACGGACATCTCTGCCCGGGGCAGGTCCTGGGGGTGCGTCTGGCTCTGCTGGGGTTGCGTCTCATAGGCATAAAGGATCCGCGAGGAGCGGAACGCAAGAAATTTATGGTCTTTGTGGAGATAGACCGCTGTGCCACCGATGCCATCCAGTCGGTAACCGGGGCCAGCCTGGGGAAAAGATCCCTCAAATTCTATGACTATGGCATTATGGCCGCCACCTTTCTAAATCTGGAGACCGGAAAGGCCTTTCGGGTCCTGGCCCGGGAAGAGGCCCGGGAAAAGGCCAGGAAATACTTTCCCCACATCTCCGACCGGTATCGTCAACAGCTCGAGGCCTACCGGGTAATGTCCGAAGAGGAACTCTTTGAGGTCCAGGAGGTGGAGGTCCAGGTTTCCGAATTCGATCTCCCCGGAAGACCCCGGAGACGGGTCCGGTGCGAGGCCTGCGGTTGCTGGGTCCAGGACGGAAGAGATCGGGAGGTAGGGGGGCGTGTTCTCTGTCCTCCCTGCGCCGAGGGAGGTTATTTCAGGGTCCGGAGGAAGCTGGAGCAAATTCCAGGATAAGCACCAGGAGGGTCAATTCCGGGTTGACATAGCGTTCCAGACCCTGGCGTAATTTTTCCACCAGATCGAGAAGGGACCATATCCTTTCCACCGGAGCCGGATCAGGGAAAAGTCCGGGGAATTCCTGGATCTTTCGGGCATGGAGGTAGGAATACCACAGCCAGAGACGCACCAGGTCCAGGAGCTCCGGCAGGTCGTTTTTTTTGCGGGCCAGGGCCTCGGCGGCCCTGAACTTAAGAGAGGGGTCTTCGTGTCTGGCTACGGTGATCAGACGATTGAGATCCTCAAGCAACCCCTTCTCCGAAAGGGATAGGGCCCTTCCCGGACTGCCCTCGGCCAGCAGGGCCAGGGAATGGGCCTGCTCCGGCTCAAAACCCAGCCGATCCTCCAGGATCCTCCGGATGAGATCCGGAGGCAGAGGCCGGAAGCGCACCACCTGGGTCCGGGAAACGATGGTGGGAAGCAGGTTCTCCGCCGAGATCGCGGTGAGAAAGAAATGAGCGTAGGCCGGAGGCTCTTCCAGAGACTTGAGAAGGGCGTTGGCTGCCTCCGGGCTCAGTCGCTCGGCCTCAGGAATGACCACGGCCCGAAGCGGGGCCTCCAGGGGCCGGAAACGCAGAAATTCCTCCGCCTCCCGCACCTGGGCAATGGAGATGCTGCTCTTGCCCGTCTGGGGACGCAGACACAGCACATCCGGATGGATCTCCTGATCCAGTTTCCTGCACGGACGACACTCTCCGCACCCCTCCCCCCGGGTGCAGAAGATTTCCCGCAGGAAGGCCCAGATCGAACTCTCCTTACCTGTCCCCTCGGGCCCCACCAGGAGATAAGCCTGCGCCAGTCTTCCGGTTTTGAGGGCCCTGCGAAAAAGGCGCACCGCGGGTTCCTGGCCCAGAAGCTCAGAAAGGTTCCGTAGCTTCATAGCTTTTCCTGATAATGCGGGCCCCGATGGAAGCCAGTTTCTCCTCTATCCTTTCGTAGCCCCGATCCAGATGTTCCAGGCCATAGATCCGGCTGACTCCCTCGGCGGCCAGGGCCGCCAGCACCAGCGAGGCGCTGGCCCGTAGATCATGAGCCTCCACCTCGGTCCCCTGCAGGCGTACGGGGCCCTTCACAATGGCGGTGCGTTTGTCCCGTTCTATGTCCGCTCCCATCCGCCATAATTCGGAAACATGGTGAAAACGATCCTCAAACAGGGTTTCGGTAACGAAAGATACCCCCCGGGCCTGGGTGAGGAGGGCGATGATCTGGGCCTGAAGATCGGTGGGGAAGCCCGGATAAGGGGCGGTGGCGATTTTGAGAGGTTTTAGCTCCTTTCCGGGACGGGCGTACAGGGTGTTTCCCTCGGATTCTATCTCCAGCCCGGCTTCCCTGAGCCGAAGAATGGGGGTCTTCAGGAAACGGGGCTCGGTTTCCCGCAGCACGATTTCCCCTCCCACCAGCCCCGGGAGCATGAGATAGGTGCCGGTCTCGATGCGGTCCGGAATTATGCGCAGGGGTTCCTCCGGGGGATGCAGTTCCGGGACCCCCTGAATCCGGATCTGATCCGTTCCCAGCCCCTCGATGCGCCCTCCCATGGCCTGAAGCATTTCCCCCAGGAAGACCACCTCCGGTTCCCGGGCTGCGTTCTGGATGATCGTTTCCCCGCGGGCCAGGACCCCGGCCATAAGGAGATTCTCCGTGGCGGTGACCGAGGGAAAATCGAAGACGATCTCCGTTCCGGTCAATCCCCGGGGGGCCCGGGCCAGAATATAGCCGTGATCCAGGGTTATTTCGGCTCCGAGGAGCTGAAGTCCCCGGGTATGGAAGTCCACCGGGCGTTTGCCGATGGGACATCCTCCGGGAAGGGCCACCCGGGCCCGTCCGAAACGGGCCGTAAGGGGTCCCAGCACCAGAATGGAGGCCCGCATGCGCCGAACCAGCTCATAGGGGGCCTCCACTCCCTCCAGCGAGGTGGTGTCCACCTCCAGAATCTCTCCCCGGGTCTCCACCCGGGCACCCAGGCGGGAGAGGAGCTCCAGCATGGTGTAGAGATCCAGAAGCCGGGGCCAGTTGAGAAAACGATACCGTCCCGGGGCCAGAACCGTGGCCGCCAGGGCCGGAAGCACCGCATTCTTGGCCCCGCTGATGCGAATCTCTCCGGAAAGGGGGAACCCTCCCTCGATCTCCAGGTATTCCCTCATCGATTCACCACGGCTATTCGCTCTATGCCCTGAAGATCCCGGACAAACCGGATCTTAAGACCGAGCCTTTCCCCTAGGGCCTTTACCCTTACCGCCTGATTATACCCCAGTTCCAGAAAAATTTGGCCTCCGGGAAGGAGATAGGTCCATCCCCGGGTCAGGGTCTCCCGGATATAAAAGAGGCCGTTCTTTCCTCCCCGCAGGGCCTCCGGAGGTTCGTGCTCCCTTACCTCCGGCGGGAGTTCCTCCCATTCCTCCTCGGCC
>NZ_WFVX01000041.1:0-19058 GCF_015491435.1 Thermosulfurimonas sp. | reverse complement strand
GGGGCGGAGCGGAAGGAGGAGATCACCAGCGCAGGAGTACCGCAGCCCAGGTGAAGCCTCCCCCGAAGGAGACCATGAGCACCAGGTCCCCGGGGGAGAGTCGGCCCTCCTCCTGAGCCTCGTCCAGGGCGATGGGAATGCTCGCGGCGGAGGTGTTGCCGTAGCGATGGATGTTTACGAAGACCCTTTCCTCCGGGAGCCCCAGACGTTCCCGCAGATATTCGATGATCCGGATATTGGCCTGATGGGGGATGAGCAGAGAGATGTCCGAGGGGGAGATGCCGTTGGCCTCCAGCGCCTCCAGGGCCACGGCCTCCATGGCCCGCACGGCCTGCTTGAAGACCTCCCGACCCTGCATGCGGATGAAATAGTCTTCTCTGGGGATACGGGAATCACACGGAGGATAAAGGGACCCGCAGCCCTTAAGGGTCAGGAGGTGCCAGAGGGAACCGTCGGCGTGCAGGTGGGTGGAAAGGACTCCGCGCCGGCCGTCCGGAGACCCGGTGACCACCGCGGCCCCGGCCCCGTCGCCGAAAAGCACGCAGGTGGTGCGGTCTTCCCAGTTGGTCTTGTGGGAGAGGACCTCGCTTCCGATGACCAGGATCCTGCGCTCCGGTACCTCTCTTACAAACTTGTCGGCGATAGAAAGGGCGTAAAGAAAACCCGAACAGGTGGCCGAGAGGTCGAAGGCCCCGGCCTTCCAGGCTCCCAGGGCCTGCTGCACCAGGATGGCCACCGAAGGCATGAGATAATCCGGGGTAAGGGTGGCCACAATGATAAGGTCCAGCTCCTCCGGAGCCACCCCGGCCCTCTCCAGCGCCTTTCGGGCCGCGGCAATGGCCAGCTGGCTGTTACTCTCCCCCTCGGCCACCACCCGGCGCTCCTTGATCCCGGTGCGCTGAGTGATCCATTCATCCGAGGTGTCAACCATCTGTTCCAGGTCCCGGTTGGTGAGGACCCGGGAGGGAAGGGCACGACCGGTTCCCAGAATGAAGGCTCCCGCCTGCTTCATGAGATGGCCTGCAGATCGGGAAGGTGGTTTCTGGCCCCCAGGGCCTCGCTGAGCCTGCGAGCCAGATCTATCTCCACGAAACGCCGGGCCGTATGCAGGGCGTTGCGCACGGCCCGGGCATCCGATCGACCGTGACCGATGATGACCACGCCGTTTACCCCCAGGAGAGGAGCCCCTCCGTATTCACGCCAGTCCACCCGATGACGAAAGCGGGAAAGGGCCCGGCGAGCCAGAAGAAAACCCAGGATGGCCAGAGGATCGCGTCGAACCTCCCGTTTGAGCATTACCGTAAGGGCCTCGGCCACCCCTTCCGAGACCTTGAGGCAGATGTTCCCCACAAAGCCGTCGCAGACGATGACTTCGGCTTCCCCGGAATAGATATGTCGGCCCTCCACGTTGCCCACAAAATTGAGGGAACTTTCGGAGAGCAGGGCATGGGCCCTTTTGACCAGGAAGTTGCCCTTGCCTCCCTCCTCACCGATGGAAAGGAGCCCCACCCGGGGTTCTTTGATCCCCAGGATTTCCTGTGAAAAGAGGGCCCCCATAAGGGCAAACTGGAGCAAATGGCTGGGTTTGCAATCCACATTGGCCCCGGCGTCGATGAGCACCGCCGGGTTCTTCAGGGTGGGAAGCACCGTGGCAATGGCCGGACGTGAGACCCCGCGGATCCTTCCCAGGGCGAAAAGGGCACAGGCATAGGTTACCCCGGAATTTCCGGCACTTACCACCGCCTGGGCCTTCCCGGACCTGGCCAGTTCAAAGGCTACCCGGATGGAGGAACGGGGTTTTTTGCGCAGGGCTTCACTGGGGGCCTCGTCCATCTCCACCCATTCCGGGGCCGGGACCTTCTCCACCCGTTCGTGTTCCGGAAAATCCGCCAGGGCCTTTTCCGTGCCTACCAGATAGAGAAAGAGATCCGGAAGGGCCTTTAAGGCCTCCCGTGCCCCGGCTAGGATTTCCCGGGGGGCGTAATCGCCCCCCATGACATCCAGGGCTATGCGAATCACCGCTTAGACTTCCTCGGAGGGAAGGAACTCCTTGCCGCGATAGGTCCCGCAACTGGGACATACCCGGTGGGGTAACTTGGGGGCCTTACACCGGGGACATACCGACACACACGGGGCCGTAAGGTGTTTGTGCGCCCGTCGCATCCCCCGTCTGGAGCGAGAGGTCTTCCTCTTGGGTACAGCCATGACTCCCTCCTAACCACCTGATTTTTGTAACAAGGTCCTGAGAACCGCAAAAGGGGATTCCTTGCGGATCTCGCAGCCGCAGGGCCCCTGGTTTAGATTCTTCCCGCAACGGGGGCATAACCCCCGACACTCCTCCCGGCAGAGCTTCTTATAGGGAACCGCCAGGATAACCTGTTCCCGTACCAGCTCGTCCACCGGTATCGCTTCTCCGTCGTAGAAGATCACCTCCAGGTCTTCCCGACTGAGCTGGGTCTCCTCCCGCAGCGGGAGGCTCGCTAGCGGCCTGAATTCCACCTCAAATTCCTCGTCTATCTCCAGCTCGAACCGCTCCAGGCACCGATCGCAGGTGAGCTCCACCGTGGTCCTTACCCGTCCTTTGGCTTTAACATCAATTCCCTGTTTTTTCAAGAATACCCGGGCCACCAGAGCCCTTTTTAAAGGAAAACAATCGGCCAGAAGCTCCGGGCCTTCCTCGAATTCCAGTTTTAGGCCCTCCGGAGGGATATCCTCCAGAGGGATCCTGAGGGCCGGCTTATCCATTTTGAAAAGACCTCCCTGGGTTGCCCCTATAACTTACTCCTCTTCCGGGAGGGAGGAAAGAAGGGCCCGGAGTTCCGCATAGGAGGAAACGTGAAAGTCCGCCGGAAGTTGCGGATTGCGGTAGGCTACAAGCGGTACCCCCACCGCCCGGCAGAGCCGGAGATCCACCTCCGAGTCGCCTATATAGAGGGTCTCCCGGGGAGAGACACGGAAATGTTCCAGGATGACCGTGAGGGCCTGAGGATGGGGCTTGGGCCTGGGGCTCTTTAAGGCGGTCATCACCAGGTCGAAGTATTTCTCCAGCCCGTATATCTCCAGAAGCCTTCCCATGGTGGTGGTGCGATTGGTGGAGATGGCGAGAAGGAACCGCGGTCGGGCCCACTCGAGAAACTCCCTGAGTCCGGGTTCCATACGCATGTAGGGAAGGAATTTCTCGTAGGGGAGATTCTTTTGATAGGCGAGCGCAGCCTCCAGTTTTTCCGGAAACTCCCGGAAAAGATAGCGCACGGATTCCTCGGCGGTGTGCATGTGCACATAATGGAGTTCTTCCTCACGGAGGGGAGGCCTTCCCAGGGCGCGACAGATCTCCTCGTAATAGGCCCGGTTGGCCTCGCGGGAATCGAAAAGAACCCCGTCACAATCGAAGACCAGGAGGCGAGGGCTTTTCATTTCCGGCGCACCAGAAGATACCGGGTGAGATCCTCCAGCAGTTTGCGGGTGGAACTGGGGGGGAAGAGACTCAGGGCGGAAAGGGCCCCCTTTACTTCCTCCTCGGCTCGCTGTCGAGCCCGGGTAAAACCGCCCCAGCGTTCGATGATGCGGCAGGCCTCCCGGAAGGTCTCGGGAGAGGGTTCGAGATCCCGCAGGAGGGTGATCAGACGGAAACGATCCGGATCCTCGGCCGCATTAAGGGCGTAAAGCAGGGGCAGGGTGACCTTGCCCTCCCGGAAATCCGTGCCGATACCCTTGCCGGTTTCCTCCGCGGCCCCCAAATAATCCAGCAGATCATCGGTGATCTGGAAAGCCATACCCAGACGGCGCCCGAACTCATAGAGGGCCTTTCTTTCCTCGGGGGAAACCCCGGCCATGATCCCCCCGCACTCACAGGCCGCCGCCATGAGGGCTGCGGTCTTCCGGAAGATGACCTCTTCGTATTCCGCTTCGGTAAGCCCGGTATTATCTACATTGAGAAGCTGGAGGACCTCGCCTTCGCTCATGAGCACCGTGGTGGAGGTAACCACATCCAGCACCTCGAAATTGCCTTTTTCCACGGCGATGCGCAGGGCCCGGGCATAAAGGTAATCGCCCACCAGGATGGTGGCCTGGTTACCCCAGAGATTATGGGCCGCCCGACGTCCCCGTCTGAATTCCGCTCCGTCCACCACGTCGTCGTGCAGCAGGGTGGCGGCATGAAGATACTCAAAAAGGACCGCCAGATCGTAGATCTGGGGGTCCTCGTAACCGCAGAGTCGGGCACACAGTACGGTGAGGAGCGGCCGCAGGCGTTTGCCCCCGGCGAAGAGGATGTAATGACTCACCTCGTTGATAAAGGGGACCTGGGAGGCCTGTACCGCCGAAAGGGCCTCTTCTATACGCTTCAGGTCCGGGCTCAGGGCCGCGATCAGGCTTTCTTTATCCATAGTCAGCCTTTATAATGCTATAAAAAGTAAGAAAAGGGAAGGGAGCGAAAGGGCTGACCTTCCTCGGGACCAAAACAAGGAGGCCGTTGGATGCCCAGGAAGATTGTTCTCGCCTATTCCGGAGGGCTGGATACCTCGGTAATTCTTAAGTGGCTGATAGAAAAATATCGTTGTCCGGTGGTGGCCTTCTGTGCGGATGTGGGGCAGGAGGAGGATTGGGAGGAGGTACGCCGCCGGGCCCTCTCCCTGGGGGCCGAGGACATCGTCATTCGGGATCTTCGGGATGAATTCGTTTCCGAGTTCGTGTTCACCGCGCTTAAGGCCAATGCCGCCTACGAGGGCTGGTATCTCATGGGCACCTCCCTGGCCCGTCCCCTTATTGCCCGGGAACAGGTGCGGGTGGCCCGGGAGGTGGGGGCCGACGCCCTGGCCCACGGCGCCACCGGTAAGGGGAACGACCAGGTGCGTTTCGAACTCACCTACGCGGCGCTGGCCCCGGAGCTGGAGGTCATCGCTCCCTGGCGGGAGTGGGAATTCCAGGGCCGGGAGGATCTCCTCCGCTTTGCCGAAAAACACGGCATTCCGGTGCCGGTAACCCGGGAGAAACCCTATAGCATCGATGCCAATCTCTTTCATATAAGTTACGAGGGAGGTATCCTCGAGGACCCCTGGGTGGAGCCACCGGAGGACATGTTCCGGATGACCGTCTCCCCGGAGCGGGCCCCGGATGAGCCGGAGTATCTGGAGATCGACTTTGAGGCCGGGGTGCCGGTAGCAATAAACGGCAAACGGCTTCCCCCGGTGGAACTCCTTTCCACTCTTAACCGGATCGGGGGCCGTCACGGGGTGGGCCGGGTGGACATGGTGGAGAACCGGTTCGTGGGGCTCAAAAGCCGCGGGATCTACGAGACCCCCGGGGGGACTATCCTCCATGTAGCCCATCGGGCCCTGGAGCACCTCACCATGGATCGCGAGGTCATGCACCTTCGGGACGGTCTGGTTCCCAGGTTCTCCGAGCTTATCTATTATGGATTCTGGTTCTCGCCGGAGATGGAGGCCCTTCGGGCCTTCATCGAGGAGACCCAGAGGGGGGTCACCGGTACGGTGCGCCTCAAGCTTTACAAGGGGAATGTAATGGTGGTGGGGCGGAAGTCGCCGGTGAGTCTCTATCGGGAAGATCTTGCCAGTTTCGACCGGGCCGGAGGCTACGACCAGAAGGACGCTGCGGGGTTCATTCGTCTGCAGGCCTTAAGGCTCAAACTTTCTGCAGGATTCTGGCATGCCGGATAGATCGCGCGATTGGTTCCGTCAGGCCGAGAAGGAGAGAATGTAAAACAGGCCCGGGAGGCCGTGGTCTATGCCCGTAAGATCCTTGAGTTCGTCCGTGCTAAAATGGCCGAAACGGGAGGAGATTGAAAGCCCCCGGTTGCAACGCTTTCTTCAGGGGGTAATCTGGCTTTGGAAAAGGAGGTAGGGGATGAAGATCTTCATTGACACCGCAGACATAAACGAGATCCGGGAGGTGAAGGCCCTGGGAATCCTGGATGGAGTGACCACCAATCCCTCGCTGGTGAAAAAGACCGGGCGGCCCTGGAAGGAAGCGGTAAGCGAGATCCTGAGGGAATGTGCGGGGCTTCCGGTTTCCGTAGAAGTGGTGGCTACCGAGGCGCAGGGGATGATCCGCGAGGCCCGGGAGCTGGCCAAGCTGGGAGACAATGCGGTGATCAAGATCCCCTGCACCGAGGAAGGCATAAAGGCGGTAAGGGCCCTTTCGGCCGAGGGCATAAAGACCAATGTCACTCTGGTCTTCTCCCCCCTTCAGGCCCTGCTGGCCGCCAAGGTGGGGGCCACCTATGTCTCGCCCTTTATCGGGCGCATCGATGACATCGGTTACGATGGCCTTTCGGTGATAGAGGAGATAGTCCAGATCTACGAGGTCTATGGGGTGGAGACGGAGATCATTGCCGCCAGCATCCGCCACGTGGATCACGTGCGCCGCTGTGCGGAACTGGGGGTGGATATCGCCACCATTCCTTACCGGGTTATCAAGCAGATGTTCAGGCATCCCCTCACCGATACGGGGCTTAAGCGGTTCCTGCAGGACGCCCAGGAGGCGGGGATCGAGATTTGAGCCTTTTTACCCTTCTGAACACTCCCCGGGGGCCTCTCTGGGACCGGGTCATGGTTCTCTTGAGCCGGCCGGATCTTATTGTGGCCTTCTTTGTGTTTCTGGGGTTGGTCCTGGTGGTGCGTAAGGGGCGGGGGATGATCGGGGTCCCTCTGGTAGCCCTATTGATGGTGATCCTGGCCGATGCCCTGTGTGCCCGGGTGCTCAAACCCTATTTCGCCCGTCCCAGACCCTATGCCCTGCTCTCAGGGGTTCGGGTCTATAAGGGGGGCAGATTCCGGAAGATAGAACATCCCCTCCGGGCCAGGCACTACGGTTTTCCCTCCTGTCATGCCACCAACACCGCCGCGGCCACGGGAGTCTTCTGGATGGCGGATCCGATTCTGGGGATAATAGCCGCGGGATTTTCCTTTATGGTGGGTCTTTCCCGGGTGTATCTGGGGCATCATTTTCCCGAAGACGTGCTCTTCGGCTGGATCATAGGGGCAGGGATAGGGCTTACAGGAGGACTTCTCTGGCGGAAATGGAAAAAGACAAGGGAGCCCTAGAACTTCTCTTTTCCATGGAAGGGATTTTTCTTCTGGCCATTCTGGCCTTCCGGCTGGGTTTCATTCGGGAGTTACATCTACAGCTTTCCCCGGACGAGGCCTATTACTGGGACTGGTCCAGGCATCTGGCCTGGGGGTATTACAGCAAGCCTCCCATGGTGGCCTGGCTTATTGCTCTTTCCACCCGATTTCTGGGTATTTCGGAATATGCGGTGCGGGTGCCTGCGGTCTTATGCGGTCTGGCCTTTCTGGTTCTCTTTTATCTTTTTGTGTATCGACTTTTCGGAAAACTTCCGGCGCGCTGGGCCCTGTTTGCCGCGGCCCTGATCCCCATCTTTACGGTCTTCGGATTGCTCATGACCATCGATCCCCCGCTGCTGCTTTTCTGGGCCGGAGCCCTTTATGCGGGATGGAAAGCCGCCGAGGAAAATCGATGGTTTTACTGGGTCCTTTTGGGGTTTTTTTGCGGTCTGGGATTGCTTACCAAGCAGACCATGCTGGCTTTCGGCTTCTTTTACGGATTGTGGCTTCTCGGTTTTCGGAAAGAATTGCTTCGAGGCTTCGGGCCCTGGCTGGCCCTGGGGCTGGCCTTTCTTATCTGGGCCCCCAACCTATACTGGATCGCCACCCATCACTGGGTGACCCTGCACCATACCGAACATCACTTTAAGGAGGAAGGGCTCTCTCTTTTCGGTCCTGTGCGCTTTCTGGGGGAACAGGCCGGGGTGCTCTCTCCCCTGCTCCTGATTCTGTTCATCTGGGTCTCCTGGCAGATCCTCCGGCGGAAAGACTGGCGCTCCGAGCCCCGGCTCACCTATCTCTGGGTCCTTTCGGCCTGGCCTTATCTGGCGGTTCTTCCCCTTTCCCTCTTCCGTAAGGTGAACGCCAACTGGCCCATGCCCTTTTTTGTGGCCGGACTGGCCCTTACCGCCGGGGTGATCTTTTCCCTGCGCGGGAGGGGGGCCAAATGGCTGCGCCTCCTTTATGTGGTCGGGGTGGGGATGGCCCTGGTGGGAACCGCTCTTCTCTATCAATTGCCGCGTTTTCCCCAGAAGTTTCCTCCCTCTCTGGCCGGTCTTCTGTTCCGTTTTTACGGGTGGAAGGAACTGGCCCGGGTGGTTGATTCGCACCGCCGTCCCGGAGAGGCTCTGGTTACGGATCATCGTTATCTGGCCTCGGAACTGGCCTTCTATCTTCCGGATCACCCGCAGGTCTATCAGATTCCGGTCTCTCCCCCCCGCACCCAGTATCATCTGTGGGGAATACCGCGGAATCTATGCGGAAAACCGGTCCTGTGGGTGATGAAGGATACCCATCACCCGCCGGATCCCCGGGCCGTACCGGTACTTAAGGAAAGTATTCCCCTTCCCGGAAAAAGGAAGCGAGACTTTTCCCTGTGGCGGGGATTTTTTATAATGAAGTTGTGTTCTTTATCGGGTTAACGGTTTTTGTTATCCTGTGGCTGTTTCCCCCGCCGGCCTGGGCCACCCAGCCTCATATATGTCCGGAGGGGTTGTACGCTCATCTCTTGGCCCATATAGCCTTCGGAGCGGCCCTCCTTTACATGCTTTACCGTTCCCGCGGTCTTCCTGGCGGGGGAGATCGGGCCTGGCTTTATCTCCGGCTGTCCCTTGTCTTTTTTCTCCTCTGGAACTTTGATGCCTTTACCGTGCACCTTTTGGAAAGACACCTTTCCCTGAACACCTACTACTATTCTTCCGCCCTGGAGGCCGAGATCCCCGGTCCGGTGAACTGGAAGCACCTGCTTTACTACATAACCCGTTTCGATCATCTCTTCTGTGTCCCGGCCATGTATTTTCTCTGGCAATCCCTGCGGGAATTTACCCGGGGGAAACATGTTTTCGGTTAGCTTGCCCCTTTATCCCCTTTATGCGGTGGATCTGGTGGGAGCGATACTCATGATCCTCATCTCCTTTGCCTGTCTGGAAAAGGCCTTCTATCTCCTCCGGCATCATCCCGATCACCTGCTCTTCGTCTATCTTTTCGGGCTTTCCCTTTCCTTCACCGCCTTCGCCCTCTCCCGGAGTATGGGACACGTGGTGCGATTCATTCTGGGCTGGTCCGGGCATCCTCATCTGTGGTTCGTTCTGGCCCCCTTTTCCGGGGCGCTGAACACGGTATTCATCCTCCTGGCAGCCTTCCTTACCTTTGTTTTCCCCCGGGCCCACCAGACCTTTCGGCTGCTGGAAGAGGAGACCCAGCAACTCAAGGAAACCAAGGAGGCCCTGGAGAAGGCCCATGAGCATCTCCAGCAACTCTACCGCACACTGGAAGAGAAAGTGGAGGAGCGCACCCGCGAACTGGCCCTTTCGGAACAAAAATTTCGCCGCCTGTTCGAGGCCGCCGGGGATGCCATATTCTTCTGCGATCAGGAGGGCCGTCTGCTGGATATCAATCCAGCCGGGGTGCAACTTCTGGGTTTCACCCGCAAGGAAGAATTACTGGGGAGATCCCTGGGGGAATTTTTTGCCTGCCGGGGAGAATGGAACCGCTACCGCGAATTCCTCTGCGCCGAGGGGCAGGTAACCAATTTTGAAACACTTCTTCTCACCTCCCACGGAGAGGAACGCTATGTGGTAATCACCGCTAATGCCATTGAATACCTGCAGGGATGTCATCTGGGGTGGCAGGGAATAATGAAGGATCTCACCCGTTTTCGGGAGATGACCGAGCGAATGATCTATTCCGAGAAGATGGCGGCGCTGGGGCAACTGGCCGCCGGGGTGGCGCATGAGATAAACACTCCGCTGGGAATCATCCTCGGTTATACCCAGCTTTTGAAGGAGAATCAGGAGGAACGGGAGGAACTTCAGCTCATCGAGGATCAGGTGCGCGTATGTCAGCGGCTCATCTCCGATCTCCTGATCTTTTCCCGTCCCTCGCCCCAGGCCGAACAACCCGTGGACCTGAAAGAGATCGTGCGCCAGGTGCTGGAGATGGTTCAGCCCACCTACCGAAAGGAAGGGATAGAGATAAATCTGCATGTCTCGGACTCTCCGGTAATCCGGGGAGACCCGGACCGCCTGCGTCAGGTGGTGTTGAATCTTCTCAGCAACGCCCGGGATGCTTTACAGGGAGGAGGAGCCATTCACATCTGGATTTACCGTCTTCGGCGGGGTGGGGCGGTGCTGGAGGTGGGAGATACCGGGCCGGGTATCCCGGAGGAGATCCGGGAAAAGATCTTCGAGCCCTTTTTCACCACCAAACCCCCGGGGCAGGGAACCGGTCTGGGTCTCTTCGTGACCTTCGGGCTGGTAAAGGAGCACGGAGGAGAGATAGAGGTCTTTTCACCCCCTGCCGAGGAACGCTATCTCCGTCTGGGGATCCGGACCCTTTTCAGAATCATCTTTCCGGAGGGAAATCATGTCTCTGGCTAGGATTCTTCTGGTGGATGACGAACCCCAGATGGTCCGTCTTCTGGAGAGACTCCTGGGACATCTGGAGGGGGTGCGTTTCGAGAAGGCCTATAGCGGAGAGGAGGCGCTGGAGAAGGTTTATCGACTTCTTCCGGAGGTAGTGGTGGCGGACATAAAGATGCCGGGTATGGACGGCCTGGAATTGCTCGAACGTATCCGGGAACGCGACAACACCATTTCGGTCATTCTCATCACCGGCTACGGCACCATCGAGATGGCGGTGGAGGCCATCAAGAAGGGGGCCTACGATTTTCTCCCCAAACCCTTTGAGGCCAATCATCTTCGGCGTCTGGTACAGAGGGCTCTGGAACGGAGCCTCCTTCTTCGGGAGAACCTCCGTCTTAAGACCCAGCGGGAAAAGTGGTGGGAGTCCCTGGGAATGGTGGGGGATTCTCCCATCTTTCGGGAGCTCATGGGGCTGGTGGAAAGGGTGGCCCGGAGCGACGCCACGGTGCTCATCCGGGGCGAATCCGGGACCGGCAAGGAGCTCATTGCCCGGGCCATCCATCATCTCAGCGAACGATCCTCGCGGGAGATGGTTACGGTGAACTGTGCCGCCCTTCCGGAATCCATTCTGGAGAGCGAACTTTTCGGTTACGTGAAGGGAGCCTTTACCGGGGCGGAAACGGCCAAAGAAGGGCTTTTCGTGAAGGCCGATGGTTCGACCATCTTTCTGGACGAGATCGGGGACATGTCGCCGCCCCTCCAGGTGAAGATCCTCCGGGTGCTCCAGGAAAGGGAGGTGCGTCCTCTGGGAAGTACCCGGGTCTTAAAGGTGGATGTACGGGTTATTGCCTCCACCAACCAGGACCTGGAAAGCAAAATGGCCAGCGGCAAGTTCAGGGAGGATCTCTATTATCGCCTGAATGAGGTCACCCTCTGGGTACCGCCTCTCAGGGAAAGAGGCGAGGATATTTTGCTTCTGGCCCAGCACTTTTTGCAGGAATACGCCCAGAAATACGGTCGTCAGGGGCTGACCTTTTCCCCGGAGGCCCTGGAGTTCATGTTGCAGCAACCCTGGCGAGGAAATGTGCGCGAACTCAAAAATACCATCAAACGAGCCGTGCTCCTGGCCCCGGAAAACGAAATCCGTCCCGAAGATCTGCGCCTCTTAAGTGCGCAGAGCCGCAATCTTCGAGATCGTCCCTGGAAGGCCAAACCCTATCACCAGGCCAAAAGGGAGGTGCTGGATCGTTTCGCCCGTGAGTACCTGGAGAACCTCCTTCGTAGCACCGGAGGCAATATCTCCCGGGCTGCCCGCCTGGCCGGCCTGAAAAGACAGAGCCTCCAACGCATGCTCCGGCATTACGGCCTCAGGGTCCCCCTGAGCCCGGATTCCGAGGATCTGTCCTCCTGAGGTTGCACCCGCCACCTTAAAGCTGCATACTGGACTACTTTTTTTATTTTTTAAATCTCGCAATTACGGCTTAATATATAGTTTATTGCAATTTTTTTACCCCTCTTCCAATATGGTATTCGATTTGCTAATATTGATCTCCGGAGAGTTCCTCATAAGGAGGAAGCCATGGAAACAAAGCTTTCGAGGCGTAAATTCCTGAAATTGAGCGGTATAGCGGCTTTTTCTCCCTTTGTACGCCTCGGGGATAGTGTGCGCCTTTCGGAGAAGGCCCCGGAGCCGGTGGATTACGGGGTGGAGCGGCGGGTTCCGCTCCGGTGTCGCATGTGTGCTCAGCAATGTCCGGCTATCGGGGTGGTGAAGGGAGGAAGGCTTATCAAGATGGAGGCCAATCCCCATCTCCCCTATGCGGGGATTTGCGG
Organism: Thermosulfurimonas sp.; assembly: GCF_015491435.1. NCBI lineage: Bacteria > Pseudomonadati > Thermodesulfobacteriota > Thermodesulfobacteria > Thermodesulfobacteriales > Thermodesulfobacteriaceae > Thermosulfurimonas > Thermosulfurimonas sp. The sequence continues at coordinate 6,781 of NZ_WFVX01000041.1, read as the reverse complement.
ACGCAGCCGTTCGGCTCCGGCAGCGGTTTATAATCCGGATCGGCTCAAGTATCCCCTCCTTCGGGTGGGAAAGCGCGGGGAAGGCAAATTCAAACGTATAAGCTGGGAGGAGGCGCTGGATCGTATAGCCGCGGTCCTGAAAAAATATCGCGAGAAAGGGGAACCGGAGCGGGTGGTATATCTTCCCCGCTTCACCTCCGCGGCGGGGCTCGACAAACCCTTCTGGCATCTCTACGGCACCCCCAATGTTCTGAGTTATGCTGATACCTGTCATTCCGCCGGCCATGACTGGGGGCTGGGGGTCTATTTCGGGCATCCTACCACCCCCGGGGCTTTCTGGATGGATTATCCCCATGCCCGTTTCGGGGTCATAGCCATGCGCAATCCCGGGGGAGGGCTTTGTGTCTATCAATTCGGGACCCTCTTTGCCGAGGGCCGTCGGAACGGGGTGCGCCTGGTGGCTGTGGATGTGCGTTTCCCCAACGAGGCCGTAGAGGGGGCCGGACGTAAATGGCTTCCCATAAGGCCCGGAACCGACGCGGCCTTTCATCTGGCCCTGGCCCACGAGATCGTAAAGAAAAAGGGCTACGATGAGGAATTCCTCCGCCGGCAGACCAATGCCTGTATGCTCATCGATCCCGAAACGCTGGAACCCTACCAGCCGGAGATCACCGAGAAGGTAGATCCCAAGACCAAGAAGAAAAAGAAACATGTGCGTTATAGGGTGTGGGATGAGGCCCAGAAAAGGGCCGTTTTTAAGGATGCAGCCCAAAGACCGGCTCTGAGGGGGGAATTTCGTCTGGGAGGGCGTCGTCTTATTACCGCCTTTGAGGCCATCTGTCGGGCCCTGGAGGAGTACACCCCGGAGTGGGCGGAAAAGATAACCACTATTCCGGCCGAAGAGATTCGCCGGGTGGCGGAGGAACTCATCCGCCATAAACCCCGGACCTTTGTGGATACGGGATGGTATTCCGAACGCTACGCCAATGTCCTCCGGCAATTCCATGCCCTGGGACTGGTGAATACCCTGCTCGGGGTATGGGAGAAGAAGGGTGGAATAGGGGGAATTCCCAAGGTCAAGCTTCACGGTCCGCTCCCCAAGGTACCCAAACCCAAAGCGCTTCAGATCACCAAATACTATCAGCAGAAGTTTTATCCTTTTCTGGTGCCCAAGGCCGGACGCCGTTTTGTCTTTGAGGCCCTGCGCACCGGGAAGCCCTATGAACCCAGGGTCCTTTTTGCCATGGGGCAGAACTTCATCGGGGGTTCCGCCGGATCTCCGGAGATCATCAAGCTCCTGGATAAGGTGGAGCTCATCGTTTGTATGACCCCCTTTATGGATGAGAGTTGTCTCTATGCGGATATCATCCTTCCGGACACCCTCTTCCCCGAGCGGGATGAGGTCCTGCATTTCAAGTTCAAACAGTCCATGCCCACCGTGGCCATGCACATGAAGGCTGTGGAACCCCCGTTTGAGGCCCGGCCCGGCTCCTGGGTCATCCTGGAGCTGGCCAGGAGGGTGCTTAAACCCGAGGAGTTTGATAAGTACTTCGGGGATTTCGCCCGAGGGGGGTGGGAGTTGGCCTGGCGCAGGCAGCTTCAGGGCCTGGCAGAGAAACATCCCGGTCTCAGTCTGGAGCGGCTCAAGAAAGAGGGCGTATGGTACGGTCGCCAGAGCTACAGGATAAAGAGGAAGACCTGGACCGGGGAGATCGAGATCTTCAGCCTTATCCTGCTGGAGAAGTGGAAGAAACTCAAGGCTCAGGGTCATCCTCATGCTGATCATGCCCATCCCCTACCCCTGTGGATGCCGCCTTTCTGGTGGCAGGAGGCCAAGGGGCGTCTGCGGGAGGACGAATTTATCCTCTGTACCGGCTTCTCGCCCCTCAACTCCTTTACCGGGGGTCAGACCCGGGACAATCCCCTTCTTCTGGAAATCTGGAACCAGATCGGGGTGGATCGGGTGTGGATCCATCCGGAAAAGGCCCGGCGACTGGGTATTTCGGATGGGGATCTGGTGGAAGTCTTTCCGGCCCATAATCCCGGACTCAAGGCCAGGGCCCGGGTATGGGTCACTCCTCTGGTCCATCCCGAGGTCCTCTTTACTTACTATGGAGTGGCTCCGGGTATCTTTCCGCAGCTCAAGCGATATCTGGCCTTCCTTCCGGAACACGGGGTGAATATCAACCATTTCTCCAAGTTTCACTTTGCTCCGCTTGAAGGGGGGCATGCCACTCAGGATGTCATCATCAAGGTAAGGAGGGCTTAGCCATGAAGGTAAGCATGCTTTACGATATGCAGGCCTGCATCCGGTGTTACGCCTGTTCGGTGCAGTGTGGCATAGAGAACCGGGCTCGTTTAAGCCGGGACGGTCGGGGCACCCCGGAAAGGGTTCTGGAAAACCAGCGTCCGGAGTTGCGGTTCATCTTCCCGGTTTTTCACTATCTCGGAAATTATCCCGGGCGGGCCGTATCCTATGTACACCATTGTATGCACTGCGAAAACGCTCCCTGTGCCCGCAGGTGTCCGGCGGCAGCCATTGAGGTCAAACCGTACGGACCGGTGGTTATCCATGAGGAGCGCTGCATCGGCTGTCGGGCCTGCGTGGAGGCCTGTCCCTTCAATGTTCCCCGTTTCGCTCCCCGGATGGGTAAGACTTATAAATGTTTCATGTGTTACGACCGCCTGGAGGCCGGTCTGCCTCCGGCCTGTGTAGAGGCCTGTCCGGCCAGGGCTCTTTACTTCGGAACCCGGGAGGAGGTTCTTGAGGAGGGACGACGCCGGGTCTCCCGTTACGAGAAACGTCTCGGAGAGACCTTTACCCTGTACGGGGCCGAGAGGGTGAGCGAGGCCACGGGTTATCTTCACTGGGTCACCGTGGGCCCTGCGGCGATACTTGAGGATTATACCCTGCGTCCCGATGCGGCTCAGAAACCCATCGAGGCCCTGGATGCGGTCCGAACCATCGGATGGGTCCTTTTTGGAGCCAGTGCCGCCGGGGTTATCGGGCACTTTTTCTATAGTCTGGGCAAAAGAGTAGAAGAATAACCCAAGGAGGTTAAGGGATGAGAGAGATCCAGGCCTTTAACCGGTTTCAAAGGAGTATGCACCTTCACTATATCCATTTTATGGTGATCTTCTTCCTGACCGGCCTTCCGCAGGTGGCTCCCCATCATTTCCGCTGGTTGCTCTATTTCTTCTGGGTCCCCTTTGCCTGGTTTTCCCCTCAGACCACCTATCTTTCCGGAGGCATGAAGGTGGCCATGGTGCTCCATCGTCTGGCAGCGGTGGGATTGCTCATTTATGCCCCGCTTTTTGCCCTAAGGGAACTGAAAAACATGGGCCGATGGCAGATCTGGCCCGAGGGAGGCCCCGGGGCCGGGATCGCGGAACTGATCAAACATTATCTTTCCTTTCAGCCCGGGCGCTTCGGAAAATACAACTTCGGACAGAAGTGTCTGGCCTGGCTCACCATTGTGGCCACCGGAATCATGATCGTTTCCGGCTGCATCCTCATGTTCAAGGACGCCTTTAGCCCTTCCGCCTGGCGCTGGGCCCGCTTCTTCCACGATGTGGGGTTCTTCATCTTTCTGGTGATCCTTCCCATCCACATCTATATGGCCCTTCATCCGCTAAATCGAAAAGGATTTCGGGCCATGTTCGAGACCGGGACTCTTCCCGAGGACTATGTAAAGACCCACCACCCGCTGTGGTGGGAGAAAATAAAATCCCGGGGAGGTGGGAGTATGAGCTGAGAATTCCTAGAAGGGTTGAATCCTGAGCTACCCTCAAAAAAAGACCAGGAGGTGAGAAAATGGTCGATCCCATTGGAAAATGGATAGCTCCTATAATTTACCTGGGTGCGGCGGTCCTCCTGGCCAATGGTCTTCTCCATCTGGATCCGGAGCGTAAGAAGTCCAGCGAGAAGGTGGTGGGGGTTATCACCTTTACCGTGGGGGTGATGTGGTGGCCCTTTCTCATCGCCATGATGATGAAACAGGGCCTGGGGGCTTTGACCAATTTCGTGACCGGGCTTGCCGGGATGTATGCCTTTGCCTTCACCGCTCTGGGGGCCTGTGAGATCTGGGACCTGAGGCCTCGCCGGCAGTTGGGAGCGGTTTTTATCCTCATCGGCTGGCTCACCCTGGCCTACGGAGTCTATTGGCTCGTTTACCCCAGCCCGCGATGGATTTACCATTTCTCCATTGCTTTCGTGTGGTTTGTGGCCATGAATATGGCGGGTTTTTTCATGAACGGAAAACTCAGCGAAAAATTGCTGGGTTATGTGGTGACTTTTGCGGCCCTTTATACCTTTGCTATCCCGGCCATCCTGTGGTCCATGCCCCCCGGACATCAGGGACCTTTTTAATTTATAAAAGGAGGTGAGGGGATGATTCCGTGGGGTTTGGTAATTTTGGTCATTATCGGCTGGGTGATAGCCCTTATGGCCTGGTCCGGAGAATAACCCGAGACGGGGGAGACCGCTTCGGTCTCCCCCAAAACAATTTTCGGGAGGAGGTGAGCAGGGATGAAAGAAATTAAGGCTTGGGTAAGGGAATTGGGGTTGGCAGTGATAATGGTCTGGGTTCTGGTTCTTCTGGGGGCAGGCTCAGCCCGGGCGCTTACGCAGGAGGAGGAGATTCGCCAGCTCAAGGCCCAGGTGCAGATGCTCCTTAAGCGGATCGAGGAGCTGGAAAAACGCCAGGCTCAGACGGAGAAGGCGGTGGAGAAAAAAGCTCCGGTGAACTGGCGGGCCTACTGGAAGAACGGATTCCGCATCGAGTACAAGAATCCGGAGAAGAACCGGGAATATCGTTTCCGCTTTCGGACCGGGATCCAGCTCCGTTACACCTATATGAGCCGCGACGAGGATTTTTCCGGGGGAAACGAGAACTATAGCTCCTTTACCATGCGGCGCTTGAGGTTTTTCGTGGACGGCACGGCGCCCAACCGCGACTGGAAGTATTATGTCCATGTCCAGCTTGAGCCCAAGAGCAAGGTCAATGTGCACGATGCCTTCGTGATCTGGCAGAAGTACGCTCCCTTCGTGAAGATCCAGTTCGGGCGGATGAAGATCCCGGCCATGAGCGTGGAGTACTGGCAGAGCGGCTTCAAACAGAACGGAACCGACCGCACCATCTTTACCGACGACTCGGAGAATTACTGGCCCTATTCGGCCCTTAAGACCCACACCGATATAGATTCCACCTCTAAGACCGGGAAGCCCTATCTCCGGGTAGGAGGGCACCTTCTGGCCAACGGATTTCCGCGCGGAGGTATGCTCCTTTACCGCTCCCAGGGGGTGGATCTGAACGGGGCTCTGGACCTTTTCGGAAGAAAGCAGTTTCTGGCTTACTGGCTGGGGGTCTATAACGGGCGTGATACCCAGGGCAACCGGAATACCCGGAGCGACGATCATCTTTATGCCTTTCGGCTGGCCTTCAACCTTCTTCCCGGTTCCGATCCGCGCGGGCCGCTCGGTCCCGGCACCTTCAACAACTACTTTATGCAGGGCGACTACGGCTATAACACCACTCCGGCCCTGGCCCTTCTCCTTTCCGGATTCTGGACCAAGGATCGTCCCAAGACCTATCTCTACTGGGACGGCAGCGGATCCTATAAGACCGCAGGAAGCAATCACGATATAGAAAATTACGGGTTCGACCTGGCGCTTCTTTTCCGTTACAAGGGATTCTCGGCGGATGTGGAAGGGGCCTGGGAGGAATTCATCCAGGATCCGGACAAAGGGAACAAGTACACTCCGGGGAACTATGCCTCCACCCTGCGGGCCGACGAGGAGACCTGGGATCGTCTGGGGTTTCGGGTGAATCTGGGATATTTCCTGGTGCCGCGCAAGTGGGAGGTGACCTTCAAGTACGCCTATCTGGATCGCTTCACCGATGACAAACTGGAGGATGCCGTGAAGTGCGGTCTCGGGATCCTTGAGACCGATGACGGAAAATACGCCCTGGAGGACTATATGCAGCAGTTCGTCCTCGGGGTGAACTACTACTTTCATGGCTTCAACCAGTACATAACCGCCGACGTTTCCTATCTCCGTATAGATACGGCCAAACCCAGCCTGGGAGAGATAAATAAGGTCAATCGTGAGTTAGGGGTCTCCATTCCCACCGATCAGTGGTCGGATCAGACCCAGGAGGACTGGCGTTTCCGGGTGATGTATCAGTACTGGTTCTGATGGGCCGGGGGTAAAGGCTTCCTTCTCCCCTCCCCGAGTCGGGCGTCGGGCCTTCGGCCCGGCGCCCTATCTTCCTCTCTTCTAACCCGAAAGGGTACTTAAAGGTTGCGCTTCCGCAACCTTCAGGTTGCACAAAAATCCTCGGGAGTTGAGGGAATTCTCCGCTTCGATCCCCTTCCAGGAGTCTGAGAGGCTCAGAAAGCCTCCCTTCGGAACCTGGTCCTGTTTTTGCTTCTCCGTATCCGAAAGACCAAAGGAGGGAGAAATGAAGGTAGGGAGGCATCTTTTCATGTTTCTTTTGCTGGTGGCTTTTTCGGTCTGGGTAATGGGTCTGCAAAGCGGGGTGGTGGCTTCCGGGAAGGGGGCCTCCGGCCCGTCTTCTCCGGTGGCTGCCTGTAAGGTGCCGGTTAAGAGTTCCCTGGGGCTCTCCGGCAAGCTGGGGCGGATCATTGCCCAAACCCCTATTTGCGGCCCGGGGTGCACCCGGGGATGCATCGATCCCTCGGCTCCGCGGGGATATCTGGGCCTCCCCGGAGGCCCCAGGCCTCACCTCCTGATTGGACTCCTCTGGGCCCTCTGGGT